>CALVUM010000073.1 GCA_944363605.1 uncultured Bacilli bacterium | reverse complement strand
AAATATCTATGAATACTGAAGAAGAATTAGAAAAAATATTCAAAACTATTAATACTACGCAAATAAAGTCTATGCTTGAAAATCAAACATAGACTTATCTAAAAATTTCTCATGCGTTTATCCTGTTAAGAAATGCTAGACACTATGAAAGAACGGTAACTTATCTTTTTACTAATAAATCAAAATGTATGAATTGCGGTTGTTTTTTAGGTGGCAAAGCAACAACTAAAAAGAAAACTGGTAAGAAATATTATTATAAATGCGGAAAATGTAGAGCGAATTACAAAGAGGAAGATATTAAAAATAGTTTAACTTTTTCTATTTATGAATTATTAAAACAAGGTGACTTAATAAATAACTATTATACTCCATTTATTAAATCTAAATTAGATAATAAAGATATGGATTATTCTAAAGAACTAAAAGAATGTGATAAACAAATTGATAGGATTAAGACTGCTTATATAAAAGGCATAGTAAAGTTAGGCTGTTTTACTGAAGATTTAAAAGCAATTGAATTTAAAAAGGAATCAATATTAAAAAAGCAAAAAGAACAAAGACAATATGAAAATCTTAATTTTGTGGTTGATGATTTATTAGTTTTGCAGGATAGACAAAGAATAGAAAACTTAATTGACCCAACTAAGTTTCTAAATGAACTTTTAAATGTTCCAAATATGGAAAGAGAAAAATTACAAAAACTAATCGCAACTTATGTTGATAATATAGAAGTATCTAAAGAAAATAATGAGTTAAAATTAGGTTGTATTAACTTTAGAAGTGATTTTGTATCTAATCTTGCTAACTATCATAATAACTACAATTTGCCTTATAATTTTGATATATTTAGTGATGAAAATGGTATTAAAATTCCAATGAATCATGAAGGTAAAACAACTATTGAAGCTCAAGCATATTTTAATAAATTACAAACTACTTTATCTGATACTGAATGTAAGTTAAATTATTATGAAATAGAGGCAGATGAAAAATTAGAAAATATGAGTTTTGAACTTCATACAGAATATGAAAAAATATTAAGGTTAATGGTTTTAAAAGATAAGAAAAATTATAGTGATAAAACATTAAGATTTGGTGTAATTACAATTGAATATGAAAGTTGTATTCAAACATTTTTAAAAAGAACAAAGGACACTAATAATGAGCTATGCCATATTTAGATGTCAAAGTATCAATACCTTAAATGATTTATCACAAATAGGAAGTCATAATAAAAGAGATAAAGAGTCCTACAAATCCAATCCTAATATTAGAAAAGAAGATAGTTATAAAAATATAGAATTAGTAAAATGTAATAAAAAATACCTTGATAAATTTTATGATATTACAAGTGAATATCGTAAGGAACATGATGAAAAAATGAAAACGGTAAGACAAGATAGAGTTAAAAGTTTTAATCAAATGGTTAATGATTCTAAAAGTTGTGTTGCTGATGAAATGTTATTTACAAGTGATGGTTATTTTTTTGAAAATATGTCTAAAGAAGATATATTAAAATGGGCTAATGGTTGTATGGAATTTGTTTATAATGATTTAGGTTATAAAAAAGAACAAATTATGCATTCAGTATTACATTTAGCTAAAAAAACACCACACATTCATTGTGTAGTTGTGCCACTTGTTAAAAAATTTGATAAAAGAGTTAATAAAGAAAAGTATACTATTTCTAAAAGAGATTATATAAAAGACCAACTACATTTAAGTATTTTACAAGATAAATATTGTTTTAGATTAAACAATTTAGGATTTAAATTAGAACGAGGAGAAAAAGGAACTAAAATTAAAAACTTATCTTTAGGACAATTAAAAGGTATAACTAGACATTATGAAAGACAAGCTACTCGTAGTAAAAAGAATATTGAAAATGAGCATTATAAGATTATAGAGGTATTAGAAAATTCTAAGAAAAAAGCATTTTCAGATTCAATTGTAATAAATGGTGAAGTATATCATGTTCTACTAAAATATTTAGATTTATATACTAAAGAAATACAAAATCAAGTAGTATATCAAAACTTCTTTAATGATTTAGATGATTATATTTTCAACTATAAAACATTAGAAAAAGAATATGAATATTCTCAAAAAGTAATAGATAATTTGGAAGAAGAATGTGAGAAATTAGAACAAGAAAATAATAATTTAATAGATTTTATTAAAAATTTATTACAAATGGTTAAAGAATTTTTTAGAAGAATATTATTATCATAAAAATGAAGTTAAAAAGAAAGAAGCAATAAATATTTTAAAAAATTGTTCTAAAAATGATTTATATAATTCTAGGGATTTAATAGAAATATCTAATGGCACAGATAAAGAAATAGAAGTAAATAATTTTATAAATAAAGAAACCTTAGAAAAAGACTACGACTTGTTTTACTAGGTCGTAGTCTTACATATACTAAATTCCTGTTAATTTAGAAATACACTTGCATATTGACAGAATCAATAAGCGTGTGCAAATGGACTTATCCTTTTGAAACCTAAAAAATATTTATAAAAAATGTAAATCTTTATAAAAAGTATGTTATAATATATAATTAACAAGGGAGGTTCGGTTGTTATGTCAAAACTTTATGATATTAAAGGTTATTGGAATATGGCTTATAATTACCAATTTAATGATAATGATATGTGGGAAGGTAAAATTTTATTAGAAGATGATGGATGGTTTGAAGGAATTGTAGCTGATCCAAATAGTTCTTATACTGAAGATAGCTTTATTTTTGGTGTATATCATCCAGAAAAAGTAATTGAACTATTTAAGTTCACTCCTATCGATGTTAGTTCCCCATTCGTTTTTCATGGTAGAAGAGATGCTAAAGGTTATGATGGTGAATTTGAAACGATTGGATTATTTGGAAGTATGCCATGTGGTGTTTCTCATATAATAACTCAAGATGCGGAATTAAATAGAGGTAATGTTGATCTAGAAACACAAGAATTACAGAATAAAGTTCAAAGATATAAAAACGATATTATGGATGAGGTAGGAAAAGAATTTTATAATAATTCGATTGGTATGAGAAATAGTATGTGTCAAATAATTTTAAGAAATCATGAAGGTAGAGGTTTCTCTGTTGAAGAAAGTAGTAAAATTATGGAAGAATGTCAGCCAGTTAATGATAGAGTAATGCAAACAACTGAAGAGGAAGCTAAAAGATTAGTAAAAAAAATATCTAAAAATATAACTGATGATGATCTCCCTTTTTAAAATTTACTATACTAAATGAATGTGTCTGCATTGTCTAAATATATCAAAAAATGTTATAATGAAATTGCGAAGAAGTTGAGGTCGTAAGATTTTGACTTCTTTTATTTTAGAAGGGAGGATAATATGAATTATACTAAATTTAAAGAAATAATTAAATTAGAAATGAAAAAAAGAAATTTATGGAAAGATACTTTCGAATTTAAAGTAAACCGTGATGTAAGAGGACAATCTAAAAGTATTTTTATTGTAGATGGGGGAAATAAAATTTATATAGCTAAATATTTTAATTACACTGAAGATATTGATATAAAAATTCCAAAAGAAGATTGGGAAACTATAAATTCGTTAAATGATTATATTAATTATTTAGATGAAAATTATGATGTTCAAATAGAGGAGATATCAGAAGGACTCGCTTTAAAAAAGCGTTGCTTTACTCGTTATGTTATTGCATCAAATGAGACAACAAATGTTTTTCCAGTAGTTTATTTTAATGTTGAAGAAATCAATTTTGATTTTTCAATTGGAGGAATATTATTAGAGGAAGCTATTAATGGTGTTACGTTAGAAACATATATAAACAATCCAAAATTTTCAAAAGAAGAAAGGATTATTGAATGCATCAATTTTTTTAAGATTATAAGTAAAAAGATGTATGAATATTTTTCAAAAGATTTTGTACATAGGGATTTATCGCCAGATAATATAATGATTCTTGAAAATCAAGGGATAAAAGATTATATAATAATAGATCCTGGTGTAGTGAAGATAATGAGTAGAAATTCAACAAAAGGAAGAGTAAAATTTTGCAAGGATCTTTATTCTTCCCCAGAACAATATCTTGGATATGGTTCTACTGTGAACTTTACAAGTGATATTTATATTTTAGGTATAGTAATTTATGAATTTATCACTAATATTAATTTAATAAAGAAATTTTATAGGCCTGATATTTTACCACATAATGAGATTAATTCTATGCTAGATAGAACCATAGAAGATTGGTTTTATGATTCAATAGATGAAAGTCCATTAATTGACAGGTTATATATGATTATTAAAAAAATGTTACAATGTAAAAAAGATGATAGATTTCAAACAAAAGAAAGTTTTGTATCTGTAGTTGAAACACTAAATTTGGAAGGAGATGATTAATATGACAAAATATTTAATTCAACATGGACCTGCTAAGGGAGCTAAAATAGAAAAAGCAATTAGGGATAATTCTTGTGATGGTGTTATATTTTCCCCTAGAGAAGAAAGTTTTGGATCAATACAAAATTATTGTCAAAACAACTTTCTTAACAAAAATAATACTTTTTATGATCCACAATTTTATTATTCACGTTATGACAATAGTTTATATAAGAATTTAGAAAAAAATCCAACATATCCTATAGAAATAAAAAGGAAAGATTGGAGAATTAGGGATCAAAAATTATTAGATTATTTTAATAATCATGTGCAGGAAAGTAGTATAATATCTAATCAAATTATAACACCAGGATTATGTATTGATAGTTTAGATTGGAAATTTGACCATACGCTAGAAATATATAATTATTTCGTTGAAAATTATAAGCAATTTGATTCTTATTATTTAACTTTAGCTATAGGAGAAAATTTATTTCATAGCAAAAATGATATTGATGAATTACTAGAAGATATAAATGATGAAATAGAAACAAAAGATGGTATTTATTTTTTTATAGTCCATGAGAATAATGAAAATAATAGTAATATTAAAAATTATGAATATATGGATGAAGAAACACTTTCTAATATCTTGTATTTTTTAAACAAGCTTAAAAATATGGGGTTCAAAATTATATCAGCTTATAATTTTATTAATGCAATATTATTCAGTATGATAGGTGTTGATTTTGTAGCAGGTGGATGGTTTAATACATTAAGAAAATTTTCTAAAGATAGATTTGAATCAGTAGATACATTTGGAATAAGAAAAAAAAGATATACAAGTATACCTTTGCTAAGTTATTTTACTGGTGAATTAGCTATGTTAATTTCTGAAAAAATGGATATTTCATTTATTGCATCTGGAACTCCTTATGATAATGATTTTCTAAAAGATTTTGATACATTGTCATTCATTGATTATGAACAAGAATACTGGGTTGCACTTCATAATATAATTGAAAAAATTAATTCACAAAATAAACTGGAAAATAAAATAATTTTTGTTAAAAATCTTATAAGAACTGCAATTGAATATTATGATAATATGTTAGATGAGTTTGCAGAAGAAAAGGAAATTTGTAATAGATTAAAGAATAGTTCGGCACATTTAAATAAATGGTTGCTAGCAATAGATTTATTCAAAAATAAAGCACTAATAATTTAATTCATCAGTGCTTTTTATATTTGTGCGCATTGCATAATAGTTATAAGTTTAATATATGATTTTATGTTTTCATTTTTACAAGCTTTTATTAAAATTTTAGAACTTTTTTTACTTACTCCAATTAAACCTATATTATTTTCAATTAAAATATTATAATAAGTTTTCTTTATTTTTTCAGCAACATCAAGTGGAAAGACCATATAACTATAATCCACATAGCTTTTATTAATACATGCTTGATAAAAAGCTTTATTGTAATCATTTATTTTTGCTTCATAACCAAATATTTTAACTTTAGGAAATTCATAGTCAACACATCTAACAAAATTTTTATTTAAATCCTCTGTTATTAATTTTACAGACATTAAAGTACGAATAGAATTATTAAATGTGCTTTCACTTATACCCAAATCATTAAACAATGTTTTTTTTGATATGGGTCTATTTTTTTTAATCTTCATAAAAATCTTTGCGTTAGATGGTTTTGATAAAATTTCTATTTGTTTATAATCAAAAGGTACTTTTTTATTTCCAGATATAAAAGCAACATCTATATTTCCCCATCTTATAGGTAATTCTTTTAATGTTATTTTATTCTTTTTCTCAAAGTAATTGGTAATGAAAGTTTCAACTAAATCTTTTTCATAATCAAAAATCTTTTCCATTTCCATCACCTCTTATATTAAATTATATCATAAATTTTATTAAATTTAATAAAATAATTTTATACTTTACAAAATATGTTATAATTGTTTTAGTTAATGATTATTACTTACTATTTATCTTGCCTAAAAAGTTGTTGTACTTCTTCCTTTAGGGCACCATAAGAGTTCAATCCGAACCTTTTGGGTGTGGTTTTTATTCAAAGTGACCAAAAAGTGACCGAATATATTGTTAATATTTTTTGTTTTAACAGTTTTATGGAAGAAATAAGAGCATATAATCATTGCCTACAATCGATTAAAAATAGCCGTGGGATTAAATGCAAGTATTGTTGCAGTCACAATGTAATTCCATATTACTATGGACTATTATATCCAAGTATAATTGATTCAAAAAATATTTCTCTAGATCAGGATTTTAAATATGGAGGATTAAAAAAAGCAAATAATATAGATGTATATTATTGCAAAGATTGTAAAAAGGATTTCAATCTTTTTTAACGAATACATTAAAAAAGAAAGTTGTTATTTTAAACTATTTCGTTTAATTGTTTATAAACTTCATTATTTTTTATTAGATCATCATGTTTTCCAATACATTCAATTTTTCCGTTGTTTAAAACAATGAGCATATCGGCTATTTTCATCAAATCTCTATTGTGAGTGATTAGAATAATTGTATGATCAGTTTTTAAATCAATCAATAAATTCTTAATATGTTCTGTGGAATTCGGATCTAATGAAGAAGTAATTTCATCTAGTAATAGTATCTCAGAAGCTGTAAGAAGTGCTCTAGCTATAGATAATAATTGTTTTTGACCTCCACTTAAATTGACTGCATCTTCTTTTAAAATAGTATGATAACCATTAGGAAGTGACATAATAAAGTCGTGTATTCCAACTCTCTTACAAGCATCAATCTGTTTTTTTGAGTTTGGATTAATAAGCGATAAATTATCTTTTATACTCATGTTAAAAATAAAAGTTTTTTGATTTACCACACTGATATTTGAATAATAAACATCCTGAGCGTATTTATAAATATCCAAATTATCTATAAATATTTTTCCTTTATCTACTTTATACATTCTCAAAAGAAGATTCAATATGGTTGTTTTTCCCGCCCCATTTTTACCAACAATTCCTGTTATTTGATTTGGTTTAGCTACAAAAGAAATATTCTTTAATGTAGGAGTTTGATTATATTGAAAAGAGACATTTTTAAATTCAACGAGTCCGGTAATGTTATCATTATGTACTTTACCATCCAATTTTAAGGTACTATTTCCATAACAAATTATTTCATTTATTCTATATAAAGAAACAGATTCTTCTAGAATAGAAGCATCATAACTCATAATATTATTGACGGCTTCAGTTGTTTTATCATAATAGGAAATGAATAATAAAAAGGTAGCAATTTCGATTTGGCTTTTCATAAGAAAAATTATTAAGATAAAATATAAAATTATTTTTCCAAAATCGATGATTAATGATACAACAGTTGTTCTAGTAAAATAATATTTTCTTTTTAAAAAATAACTTTCTTGCCATTTTTTTCTATAGCCATCTAATTTATTATTTAATTTATTAGAAATATCAAAGCTTTTAATATCTTTTAATCCAATTAACACTTGTGATAAAATTCCTGTTAATTTATCAGCAAAGTATTTTTGTTTTTTGAAATAATATGCATTTTTATCATTACATCTTTTGGCATAATAATAATATAGGATGTCTATAATGAGTACATAAAAGGCTATTAGAAAGCTTTGCTTAGCAAATACCAAATATATGATCAATATTTTAATAAATTCAATAGCTAACTCAATAATAAACGAGGGTATTTCGGCGATATTAATGATATCTGTATTTGAAGAATTTAGGATTTTTCCTGTTGGCATTTTTTTAGAATATTCTTCATCAAAATGATAGACATTATTAACGAGTTTTCTGTGTACTTCTACATACGCGTGTTTAAAAAAATTTGCATAACACCAATTTACCCAATAGGATCCGAGTCTATTAAATAAATAAGTGATTCCTAATATAAAAACGAAAAGAAAAGCCATAGAATAGAATTCACTAGTAACTTTTTCGATTATTAAAGATGCATAGTAGGGGATTAGTAAACTAAGTAAAGTATTTACTAAATCCACAATTATAAATAATCTTAAATAGTTATTTTTAAATTTTACTAAAGAAAAATAATCTTTTGTTATTTTCATATTTCGCCGAAACATATACTTCACCAATACAATTGTAAAATATTTTAAAGTAGTTTTCTTTACATTTTAAATATGAAAAATGTTAAGATTATTTTATAGGTAAATAAATATAACAACTATCGTCTTTATATAATTCGATTTTAAGACTATTCTTAATGTAATAACTTGTAGATGGGATCCATTGTTTATTGATTTGTTCTTCTAAAGTTACAATATCATTTTGATTTCTTGAAACGAGTTTAAATACAGCATATTCATTTTTCTTTATTTCATATTTTTCTAAATCAGAAAAATACTTTGTCGATCCTAAATAATAATTATAGCAATTTTCATTTTTAGTAAATATGCCGTACATTCCAACGTCATTAAATTCTTTATAATAAGTACTGCTTTTAATTTGGTCATATAGTGCCCGAATTTTATATAATAAATCGGAATGATTTTTAGCAGTAATATGAAAGCAATATAAAGTAATCGAATTCATTTTTTTGATTTCATAATCAAAATGATAATTATTTTGATTATTTTCAAAATAAATCATCGGTATCATTTTATAGTTACCCATACTATTTCTACATTCAGTTGGTGTAGTATTAAATAATTGCTTAAACGCTCTATTAAAAGAAGAAGCTGAATTATATTGATATTTAAATGCAACATCAATGATTTTTAAATGCGTATTTTTTATATCTTCAAAGGCTTTACTTAATCTTCTTTTTTTTATATATTCAGTTAGGCTCATATTTGTCAAAAACATAAAAATACGTTCAAGAATAAATATATTCATATTTGTTAGTTTACTTAATTCGTTAAAATCTATTTTATTAGTCAGATTGTTTTCAATATATGTAATCATTTTATTTAAAGACTCAAAATTCAAAGAAACCACCTCAAATAATTATTCTATTGAATATTATAACATGCGTAATCCGTTTCAGTATAAAGAAAAATAACAAGAAATCAAGTCATATATAGTATTGTTACTATCACCAATTTTTTTAATTATATGTAGGGTTCTATCATCACGTTTACTAACGTGGTTTAAATCAACAACGCACATAGAATATTTTTTGATATAACTGCACAAAATTTTTGACTATATAAATGATCAAAATCTGAAACGTCAAATAAATCTAGACCATTAGTTAGTATTTTTTGTTCATTATCGAATACTATAAATAAATAATTATTAACTTCATCTATATCAGATATTTTTAGAGTTTTATTATTCAAATTTTCTTTTAAAATATTCCTTAATTCATTATTTGACATAGTATCACTCATTTCTTAATTTACGAACTATTATACACTATAAATGCTATATTTAATATTTGAAACAAGTGAAAAATATTCAATTTATGCATCTTTATTAAGTTTTCATATATGTAAATTTATGGTACAATGAATAGGAAATCTTTGGGAGGCTATCATGAGAATAAATTATCCAATTAAATATACTATTATTCCAATAATAGAACAAGGTAGTTGGATTCATGGCTTAAATGAATTTGAAAGAGATTACGATGTTATTTGTTATATTGCAACGTAATGTAATAAGTTTCGAACAGAATAAAATAAATGTTTTAATACGTCACAAAGTTGCTTTAAGAAAATTTTGGGAACTTTCATTAAAAAGAAATCAAAAAACAGAAATTGGAGGATATTCATGGCTACAGTCGCGATTATAGGAGGGGGAGCTTCTGGCTTAACAGCAAGTATTTATGCCTCTAAAAATCATAATGTAACTATTTTTGAAAGAAACAGTGTATGTGGTAAAAAAATTACCATTACAGGGAATGGTAAATGTAATTATTGGAATGAGGATCAAAACTTAAAACATTATCACAGTTCTAATCCTGAAGGATTAAAAACTTTTTTTGATAGAAATATCCAAAAAGAAGTAGAAAACTTTTTTACGAATTTGGGAATATTTCCTAAAATCAAAAATGGGTATTATTATCCATATTCAATGCAAGCGACAAGTATCAGAAATACTTTAGTAAAAAAGGCAACAACAAATAAAGTGAAAATAAATTATAATTTTTTGGTTGAAGAAATAAAAGTAGAAAATCAAAAATTTATTATTAATCCTAAAAAAGAACATTTAGTTTTTGATAAGCTTATCTTAGCTTGTGGATCAATGGCCGCGAAAAAAACAGGATCAGATGGAATAGGTTACCAATTAGCCAAAAGTTTTGGACATACAATAGTGAAACCAGAACCTACACTTGTTCAATTAGTAAGTGATGCTCCCTTTTTACAAGATTGGCATGGCGTTCGATGTGAGTCGATAGTGTCATTATGTATTGAAGAGAAACTATTGCATCAAGAAATAGGAGAAATTCAACTTACCAATTATGGTGTAAGCGGTATATGCATATTTAATATGAGTCGTTATGTAAAAGAAAACCTAAGAGCTAAGAAAAAAATTATATTACATATTGATTTTCTTCCGGATTTTCAAAATAAAACTTATAAAGAATTAATCGCTTGGTTAGATAAAAGAGCGAAAAACTTAAAAGAATATAGTTTAGAAGAAATGTTAGAAGGAATTTTACCCTACAAGCTTCTTTTTGTAATTTTAAAAGAAACTCATCGAAAAAAAGAGGAACAATGGTTAAAGTTAAAAGAAGCAGAAAAAATAGCTTTGGTTAAAAAACTAAAAGATTTTACAATTCCGATTATCGATACTTTAGATTTTGAGCATGCTCAGGCTTGTAGAGGAGGAGTATCCCTTACCGAAATAGATATGAATACAATGGAATCAAAAAAAATCAAAAATTTATATATTTTAGGAGAATTATTAGATGTCGATGGCGATTGTGGAGGATACAATTTAGGTTTTGCTTGGATGAGCGGAATAAAAGGTGGGAAAAATTGTTAATAAAGAAAGTAGTTTTTTTAATAATTTGCTGAAAATATGGGCGTTTTCATTCATATTTGCTTTTTTTCTTAAATATGATATAATGGTAGGGTCCGAGGTGAAAAGATAATGAGTTTGAAAAAAGCTTATGAATTTGACCAGATTGTAAATGATATTGCCAATCATGAACAATTTTTATTATTAAAACATGAACTACATCATGGAATTAGTCGATATGAACATTCTATGCGTGTTGCAAAAGTGACATATTCTGTAACCAAAAAAATGCATTTAGATTACGAAAGAGCGACCAGAGCCGCATTACTTCATGATTTTTATACCGATAAAGATACAGAAGTGTATTCGACTAAAGAAACTTTTAAAGTACATCCTAAAATAGCTCTTATGAATGCTAAAAAGTATTTTGATATAGATGCAAAGCAAGAAAATATGATTGAATCTCATATGTTTCCAGCAACATTTGTTATGCCTAGATATACAGAAAGTTGGATTATTACAGGAGCCGATAAAATAGTTGCTTCTCATGAAATGTATCGTTATAAAGCTCAAATGGTTATAGGAATTTGGCTAATATTTTTATTTAACGTGATAGCAATTCAAAAATAGTTTTTTTGGATCAGGATAAACGCATGAGAAATTGTGCGTTTTTTATGTTAATATATATGTAAGGAATAAAAAGTGGTGATAATAGAATGGCAAAAAAATCAAAAAAACTAGAGGAAATAAGAAATATGGTAAAAG
>CALVUM010000072.1 GCA_944363605.1 uncultured Bacilli bacterium | reverse complement strand
ACTAACAAGTTTGTTTTCTCCTGTTTGTTTTAAACTGATTTGCCAATAAGCATAACTGATTCCTACACATACAGTAATTAATAATACTATAAGTAGTACGATTGCTTTTTTATTTTCTTTTAATTTTGTTAACATTTTATCACCCAATTCTATGGAATTATTATAATACGCGATACGCGTTATATCAAGTTTTTTATTACGCATAATGAGAAAATTGTCTTGGTGATAGTATGATAAATAAGGTTTTAAAAACAATGAGACATAAAGCAAAATTAAAACAAAGCGATGTATCAAAAAAATGTAATATTGCTAACACTACGTTAAGCGGATATGAAACAGGATATCGTGAACCGACATTTGAAACCATTGAAAAAATTGCTGATGCCTGTGGCTATGATATTTATTTTGTGAATCGAAATACCAAAGAGCAACTAGATACGAAAAATATTGAACGAAAAGAAATTTGAATTTAAATTGGAAAAGTACGATTAATTAAATATTATAGAAAATAGCCAAAACTTTTTAAAAGTATATGTACAGAAAACGTGATATAATGAAATAAGAATAGGATGTGAAAATATGAAACAAATCGTGGATGGAAATACAGCATGTTCTATGATGGCTTATCTTTTTAGCGAAGTAGCAAGTATTTATCCCATTACACCTTCTAGCCCTATGGCAAGCAACATGGATGCGCAAAGTAGTAAACAAATAAAGAATTTATTTAATGATATCGTTCATGTTACTGAAATGCAGTCCGAAGCCGGTGCCGCAGGAGCAATGCATGGGGCGCTACTCGCAGGATCTTTAGCTTCGACATTTACAGCAAGTCAAGGCCTTCTTTTAATGATTCCTAACATGTATAAAATAGCAGGTGAATGTTTACCTGGGGTAATTCATGTGGCATCAAGAACCATTGCAACGCATGCCTTATCTATATTTGGCGATCATTCAGATATCTATGCGACAAGACAAACCGGCTTTTGTATGTTAGCAAGCTCCAATGTTGAAGAAGCTTATCATTTAGCAGCTGTTGCCCATTTATCAAGCATCAAAGGATCCTTACCATTTCTGCATTTCTTTGATGGTTTTCGTACAAGTCACGAATTAAACGTTCTAGAGCCTTTAAGTCGCGAAAATTTAATAGCCTTAATAGATGAACAAAAACTAAAAGAATTTAAAAGTCGTTCTTTAAATATAGGCGAGAAAAAACAATATGGAATGTCTGAAACGGAAGATATTTATTTTCAAAGTGTTGAAGCAAGAACCCCTCTTTATGAAGAGATGCCGGATATCGTAAATAAATATATGCAAAAAATAAATGAGTTAGCAGACACTCACTACGCACCATTTGAATACTTTGGAGCTCCTGATGCTGAAAATATCATTATAGCTATGGGAAGTATAACCGATACGATAAAACTTGTTGTTGAAAAAGAAAGGGCAAAAGGGAAAAATGTCGGTTGCATAATCGTCCATCTCTATCGTCCGTTTAGTA
The DNA here is from genome assembly GCA_944363605.1 of uncultured Bacilli bacterium. GTDB lineage: Bacteria > Bacillota_I > Bacilli_A > RF39 > UBA660 > Ventrenecus. The sequence continues at coordinate 27,593 of CALVUM010000072.1, read as the reverse complement.
AAAAATACTTAGAAAATGCCTTGCCAAGTACAGTCAAAAGAATCGCAGTTTTAGATAGGACAAAAGAATCAGGAAGCTCGGGGGAACCACTATATTTAGATGTTGTAGCAACTCTAAAAGAGAAGGAAATAGAAATATATGGTGGAAGATTCGGATTATCTAGCAAAAACACAACTCCAAGTGATATCTACGCCGTATACAAAATGTTAGAAAATGAACCTAAAAATAATTTCACAATTGGCATTATCGATGATTTAAATCATACAAGTTTAAAAACGGAAGATTATGAAATTAATTTAAATGCATATGAAATAGAAATTTATGGCTTTGGTTCTGATGGTATGGTATCCGCGAGCAAAGACATTATGCACATCATGGGCGAAGAAAATTATGTCCAAGGATATTTTGAGTATGATTCCAAAAAAAGTGGTGGTGTCACAGTTAGTCATTTAAGAATTGGTAAAGAAAAAATTCATGCACCTTACTATGTAACAGCACCAGACTTAACAGTTGTGACCAAAGATGAATATTTTGAAAAATATCAAATTTTAAAAAAGGCCAAACCAAATAGTATACTTCTTATCAACACCAAAGACGAACAAAAATGTTTAGAGAAAATGTCATCCCAAGACATTCAAAATATTACAAGGAAAAATATCCGAATTTTAACAATTGATGCTGATGAAATAGCTATGAAGAATCATATTCCAGGAAAAATCAGCAAAATTATGGAAATAATTATCTTAAATTTACTAGGCGAACAAGAAGCACTTCAAAAGTTAAATACTTCCATTGAACAAAGTTTTAAAACTAAAGGAGAAGACATCGTCAAAAATAACCAAAATGCGATTGCCGATGCGTTAAAAAATGTAAGAAAATTAGTAGTTACAGACAAAAACGTAAAAATAAATAAAGAAAATATTTCCCAAAATCTTTTTGAAAAAATGAATGCCCGTTTAGGAAATGAACTGACCGTAAAAGAAATTATCCCTTTAAGTAAAGGAGAATTTCCAGGTGGCCTTGCTCATAAAGAAAAAAGAAAAATTTCGGGCTTAGTTTCCAAGTGGATTCCAGAAAATTGTATTCAATGTGGGATGTGCTCTTTTGTTTGTCCTCATGCTGTCATAAGACCTTTTCTAGTAAAGGAAGAAGAAGGACCAACAGCCATGGGAGCTACCGATTATCATTATTTAATAAGCGTTTCGGAAGCTGATTGTACTGGATGTGGACTATGTGTCAAAATTTGTCCAGGAAAAAATGGAAAGAAAGCTTTATACCTTGGTTCTTATGAAGAAGAGAATCAACAAATCGCGAATAGATATTTTGATACCTACCAAAATCCTGAAGTTTTTCCAAAATATACAATTAAAGGCAGTCAATTAGAACAACCAAAATTTGCCTTTTCTGGTGCCTGTGCAGGATGTGGAGAAACCGCTTATTTAAAACTGTTGACGCAACTTTATGGCGACAAAATTATTTTAGCAAATGCCACGGGATGTTCTTCAATTTATGGCGGAAGTGCTCCATCCACACCTTACACTATTCCTTGGGCAAATAGCCTTTTTGAAGACAACGCCGAATTTGCCTATGGTATGCATTTATCTTATCAAAATAAAAGAAAACGCATTGAAAAAATTATGCAAGAAAATCTAGAAAAAGTTTCAGAAAAAACAAAAAAAATTTATCAGAATTGGCTAGATAACAAAAATGATTATGAAAGTACTTTAAAAATCAAAGAAGAACTAACAAAAGAGAATATTTCTAAAGAATTAAGTGACTTAGTAGAATACATACCAGCAAGAACCGTCTGGGCAATTGGTGGGGACGGTTGGGCTTATGATATTGGTTTTGGCGGAATTGATCATGTTTTATCTTCCGAAGAAAATATAAAAATTCTTGTTTTAGATACAGAAGTCTATTCAAATACAGGTGGCCAAATGAGTAAATCAAGTCATATAGGACAAGTTGCCGAATTTGCTGATTTAGGAAAACGTTCTCACAAAAAAGATTTATTTAGAATCGCCATGAGCTATCCAAATTGCTATGTTGCAAGTATTTCTTTAGGTGCCAATATGATGCAAACATTAAAAGTATTTAAAGAAGCTGAGGCTCATCTTGGTCCAAGCATTATCATCGCTTATGCTCCATGTATTGAACATGGTATTAAAGGTGGAATGAGTTGTACAACCGAAGAGCAAAGACTAGCTGTGGAAGTAGGATACACAATTTTAATGCGTTATAAACCAGAAGATGAAAGACTCTATTTAGATTCCAAAACACCAGATTTTGAGAAATATCAAGAATTCTTAGAAAGAGAAGTTCGGTATCGTTCGCTACAAATAAAAAATGAAAAAATGGCCAATGCTTTATTAGAGGAAAATAAGGCGGCCGCGATAAAAAGATACGAATATTATAAAAAGCTCTCCAACATGCAATAAATTAAATGAAATTTTTGTGAAAAAGGGGAGTTTTCTCTTTTTCTTTAGTGGTTTTATGCTATACTTATCTAGGGAGTGATGTACAAATGATAAAAAAAGGAATAATTACAACTTTACTTATTTTGTCTTCTTTCTTTTTTCTTCAAGTAGTAAATGCAGAAGTCGTTACAGAAACCTTAAAAGAAGCTTGTGAAACCGAAGAATTAACTTGTGATTTTGAAGAAAAAGAACAAGATGAAAATTTACCAAATGTCTATGTTTTTAGAGGAAATGGCTGTGGCTATTGTCAAAGACTTCTTACCTTTTTAGGAACCATTGCAGAAGAATATCAAAATAAAGTAAACTTCGTTGTTTATGAAGTAGGAAGCAATGACGATAACTGGGATTTATATGAAAAAGTAGGAGCTAAATTTGGTGATGAAATAACAGGATATCCATACATGGTTATTGGAAAATACGTTTTTAATGGCTATGCATCTTCAGATAATGAAAAAATAAAAACAGCTTTAGATAATCTAGCTGAAAGTGAAAGTCCTTATGATGTTGTAAAAGAAGTAGAGGCCGGAAATTTAGATGAAGTAGAGACAGAAGTAGTTGGAGCTAAAGAAAGTAAAACAACAGGTATTGTTTTAGCATTTATCTTCGGTGTTGTAATCATTTTGATTTTATTTGCAGGATATATAATAACCAAAAAAGAACCAAATATAACGAAAAAAACAAAGAGTGCATAAGCTCTTTTGTTTTTTTAAATATAGTAAAAAATTTTATTATCTGCTTATAAATTCTAAAATATCATTATATCTATTATAATATTCTTAATCATTTGATTATTTTAGAAAAATAAAACTTAAAAATTGTAAAAAAAGTATATTTAATACGAAAATATAAATGTGAATTAAAGGAGAAAAGAAAATGCAAATTACAAAAAAAATTAAAATCAATAGCAACGATTATTATATAATTGTCGATGTAGAATATAAAAAACAAGAGAAAGATTTACCTCAATTATGTCTTAAGAATTATAAAGAGGATTATTGGGATGGAGGGGACTGTTCGATTTTAATTGAAGAGGTAGAAAAGAACTATACGCAAGAAAAATTAGAACAATATAACAAAGGAATAGGTTTTATGACAGATGTCTTATATATTTATAATAGAATCCCGTTTATAAGTGGTATAAAATGCATATACATATCTTCAAAAGATAATGTGTTATATATAGAAGACTACATTTCAAAACAAGAAATAGATAAATATATAAAAGATTTTAATGTGAAAATGAATGATAATTCCCATTTTAAATTAATGGATGCTAGAACTTGGAGATTATAATTATGCAAACAAGCTGGAATTTAAAACACATTTTAGAAAGTAAAGAAGAATGGTTGAATGTTAAAGAAAAACTTAACGAAAAAATACAAGCATTTGAAAATCTTTTAGAACAATTAACTATGGATACATTTAAAGAAGCATTAGCAGAAAAAATTGCCATCGATGAATTAATAGAAAAAGTCTATTGTTATCCTAAAAGGTTTTTAGATCTAGATAATCAGGATGAAGAACATCAAAATATGTTCAAAGAAGCCTTACAAATTTATGAAGAGATAGTAAAAAATTCTCAAATCTTTGAAAAATTTATTTTAAAAAATAGTGAAGATGTCAAGAAATTTATGAAAGAAAATCCTTATTATCATCGTTATCTTTCTTTGTATTTACGTAAAAAAGATTTTCAAGTAAAAAACGAAAAACTTTTTGCCTTCTTAACTCACGAACAAATTGCTTATCAAGAATTGTACCGTAGCTTAACAGAAAATGATTTAACATTTGGCTATGTAAAAAATGAAGAAGGAGAAGAGGTAAAGCTAACCAAAAAAATGTATCAAGATATGCTACTAAGTGAAAATGAAGAAATTAGAAAAAATGCTTACACAGTTTATAATGAAGCATATCAAAAAATTCAAAATACGTTAGCTATCCTTTTAAATAAAAAATATGAAATCGAACTAAAACAGGCGAAAGAACAAAATTTTAAGACACTTTTATCCCAAAAAATGTTTCTTGATGAATTACCAGAAAACACAATAGAAAATGTAATGAAAACAGCCAATCAAAATCTATTTCTTTTTCAAAAATTTTTAGAATTAAAAAAACACGTACTTGGTTTATCAAAATTACATATGTATGATGCATCCTTGCCTCTTGGTACAATATCTAAAATGAAAATAGACTTGTCTAAAGCCGTCGAGTATGCAAAAGAATCTTTAAAAATTTTAGGTGAAGACTATATAAATAAGATAGACGAAGCTTTCAAAGAAGGATGGGTAGATGTTTATCCAAAGAAAAATAAAAGAAAAATGACATTTAGTTGCATTTCTTACTGCGGAGTACCTTATGCCTGTTTAAACTACCATGATAATCTAATAAGTGCCAGAAATCTCGTCCATGAATTAGGTCATTCAATTCATACTTCCTATGCCAAAGAACAAGGGTACCCTTATTTTGAATATAGTTTGTTTATTGCCGAAGTTGTTGCTAAAGTAAACGAAATTCTTTTCAATGAATATATGTTGAAAGAAAGTCTTCCAAAAGAAGAAAGAATTTACTTATTAACCAATATTGTCTCGTCATTAGGAAACTCCTTATTTAGTCAAATGTTACTAACGGAATTTGAAAATGCGATAATTAAAGAAAAAGAAAAAAATCAAACAGTAACAGCCGAGACAATAAATCAAATATATTTACAAATATTTACCAAGTATCATCAAGAAGGCGTGGTTATCGATGATATGATAAAATTTTCGTGGACAAAAATTCCTCATTTATTTATGAATCAAGCCTACTATTTTTATCAATATACAATTGGTACAGCTTTAGCAATTACAATCGCTCATAAACTTAAAAACAAAAACTATCAACAAAAATATTTAGACTTTTTAAAAATTGGTAATACCATGTCCATAAAAGAATCATTAGAGTTTTTAGATATCAATTTGGAAAATGAAGAATATATGGAGTTAGCTTATCAATATTTTGATGAACAAATAGAAACTTTAAGTAGAATTTTAAAATAAAGTATAAAAACCTCTTTTTTTTAAAATACTAAAAGAAAGAGGTTTTTTATATGGAAAAAAAATTACAGGAATATAAGAAAAAAAGAAATTTTAAAAAAACAACAGAGCCAGTTGGTAAAGTGAAAAAAAATACCCAAAAACTTCGCTTTGTCGTGCAACATCATCTAGCAAGAAAAGACCATTATGATTTAAGATTAGAATGGAATGGAGTATTAAAAAGTTGGGCTGTTCCAAAAGGCCCATCTTATAATGAAAAAGATAAAAGACTAGCGATCCAAGTAGAAGACCATCCATACTCTTATCGAAATTTTGAAGGAACAATTCCCAAAGGAGAATATGGGGGTGGAACCGTAATGCTTTTTGATGAAGGATACTGGGAACCTTTAAATAAAGGAAAAATAAATTTCAAAAAGCCTATAAAATTCCTTTTAAAAGGAAAAAGATTAAAAGGAAAATGGACCCTTATTCCCTTTAAAGAAGAAAATTGGTTGTTAATAAAAGAAAAAGATAATGAACTAAAAGTAGATATCAAAAAATTTACAACCAGTGTAAGAACTGGAAAAACAATGGAAGAAATTGCAAATGGTTATGAATTGTCAAGTCCAGAAAAAATCATCTCGACTCATCCTAAAATAACCAAAAAAGATATTTTTGAATATTATGAAAAAATAGCGGAAAGAATGTTACCCTATATTGAAAAAAGAATTATTAGCACCATCCGTTGTCCAAACGGATTAACAAAAGAAATTTTTTTTAAAAAACATCTCGAAAACAAAAACCAAGCATTAGGAAAAATAAAAATACCTAATGAAAAAAAAGAAAAAGAAGATTACTATTATATAGAAGATAAAAAAGGGCTACTTGGTGAGGTTCAAATGAATAGTTATGAATTTCATATGTGGGGGAGTAGTATTCCGAAAATAAATCAGCCAAACTTAATGGTTTTTGATTTAGATCCAGATGAAAAAGTAAATCTCTCTACTTTACGAAAAGGCGTGAAAGACTTAAAAAGTATTTTAGATGATTTGCATCTTCCGTCATTCTTAAAGACAAGTGGCGGGAAAGGATATCATATAATCGTACCCATTAAAATGAAGAGTTGGAAAGAATTTCGAAGTTTTGCGAAAAACATTGCTAAATTAATGGAAAAGAAATGGCCAGATGCTTATACGAGCAATATGAGTAAGAAAAAAAGAAAAAATAAAATTTTTATTGATTGGGTAAGAAATACAAAAGGAGCAACAAGTGTCGCACCTTATTCAATTAGATTAAGAAAAAATTTACCTGTTTCAATGCCTTTAAAATGGAGCGAATTAGACAAAGTAAAACCCAATGAAATAACTATGGAAAAAGCAATTCAAAGGGTAAAAAGAAAAGATCCATGGGAAGATTTATTAGATTACTTATAAAAATCTCTGTCAAAAGAAATGGCAGAGTTTTTTTATACCCTATGCTATAATGTAAAAAGAAAGAAGAGAAGAAAGAATATGATAATTAATAAATTTTTACAAGCTTTTTCAGAAGAATATGTAAATTATAAAACTATAGATAATCTCTTAGAATTTACCAAAAAAACATTTCCAAAAAACGGTTCAGATAAAATATTTATTGGGTGTGTTTTAATTATGTATGATTTAGGTTTTAAAGGTCCAGCAGCATCAAGAGAATATCTTCTTTCCATTGTGAAATCTGGAAAAGAAAAAATAGGGAATACCAATTTATTATACTTTTATGTACATCGGATAAATAGAAATAAACTTGTATCCAAATATTTAAAAAATATCGATAAAGATCAAGATTTTGATCGTCATTGTGATTTAGTTATAAAATATTTAGAACAATTTTCTTTTGATTTTATTGATAAAATTAAAATCGGTTATGATAAAAAAATTCAAGATTTTTTAGATAAACAAAATCAAATATAATTATAAATTTGCACTACACTGCAAAAACTTGACAAAACAGAGAACTTTTTGTAAAATTGCTTTAGGTGATAAGAATGATTTCTAGAGAAAATTATGTTGAGAAATTAAGTAGATTTAAAGACAAAGATTTAATAAAAGTAGTAACAGGTGTGCGAAGATGTGGTAAATCTACTTTGTTTGATTTATATACAGAAAAACTAAAAAATGATGGAATAAAAGAAAACCAAATAATAAGAATTAATTTAGAAGATCCAATTTATCATGAGTTAGACGATTATTTAAAACTTTATGAACATGTAATGAACCAAGTAAATAAAGATATAAAAACGTATGTTTTTCTAGACGAAGTTCAAAATGTGAAAGATTTTCAAAAAGCCTGTGATGGAATTTATTTACATAAAAATATTGATTTGTATATAACTGGTTCAAATGCATATCTACTTTCAGGGGAACTAGCTACTTTGCTATCTGGTAGATATATTGAAATAAAAATGTTACCATTATCATTTAAAGAATTTATTAGTGCTCATGAAGAAAAGAATGTTGATCGCTTATTTCAAAAATATTTATCTTTTGGAAGTTTTCCTTATGTCTTAAATTTTGAAAATTTAGACGATGCAGATATTTATATAAAAAATATTTATGATTCGATTATTTTAAAAGATGTTATTGCAAGAAAAAAAGTGACAGATGTTTCGATGTTACAAAGTATTATTCATTTTATGCTCGACAATATTGGAAACCTATGTTCTACAAATAGCATTGCCAATACGATGATTTCAAATAAAAGAAATATCAGTGTTCATACCGTAGAAAATTATCTAAATGCACTAACTGAAAGTTTTATTTTTTATAAAGCAAGTCGTTATGATGTTAAGGGAAAACAGTACCTAAAAACAGGTGATAAATACTATGTTGTAGATCCAGGACTTCGATTTTTCTTATTGGGAAGAAAAGAAGGAGATAGTGGTCACATTTTGGAAAATATTGTTTATTTAGAATTATTAAGAAGAGGATATGATGTTTATATTGGTAAAGTTGATGAGTTAGAAGTAGATTTTGTAGCAATCAACAGTAAAGGAGTAGAATACTATCAAGTTAGTGAAAGTGTAAAAGATGAGAGTGTTTTAAATCGTGAATTAAAAGCTTTAGATTCTATCAAAGATCATAATCCTAAATTTTTATTGACTGGAGACATTGATCCTGAAACCTCGTATAATGGCATACGTAAAATAAATATAATCGACTGGTTATTAGAAAAATAAAACTTCACTACAATGTGTGACAGGTGTACATAAAAAATCGATAAACTATTTATACAATTTTAAATAAGGTAAATGGAGATAACTTTATTACATCCATGAAAGTGAAAAATTGATACTGGAATATATAGAGAGTTCAGAGAGTAATAGAACACGCCAAGAAATTAATGATTATATTCATCCTTTAAATGAATGACAATATAGAAAACAAAAATAGTAGAGTAAGAACAGCTTTAACTTATTTAAAATATTAGACCTGACACAAAACTTGTATGGATTAGCAAATAAAATATATTGAGAAATCAATTGCAAGTTTATTATATACAATATAATTATATCAACAATAAGACCAAGTGATATATCACTGATGATTTGTAATTTAATACAGTTTTAAAGATAAAAATATGACTCAAACTTTAGTATCAGAATATAAAACAAAATGAATTAACAAAATATTGGAACATAAATTAAACAAAATGAAAAAAATATTGTAAAATAGTAATGAAAGTGGTGAATAAAAAATATGAGCAACGAAAAAGTTGATTGTATATTAAATAAAGTTTTAGAAACAAGTAAGTACGTGGTAGATAACGCAGTACATGTTAAGATTAATTATGATAAGGCAAATGAATTAATAAATGAATTGCTAGATTTTGATAATGTTCATTATTTAACTAAAGTTTCTTATCCTATTTATGATATGAGTACAAAAGATATAGTTAATTTTTTACTGATATACGATTCAATAAATTTCTCCTTTTGGGGTAATCCAAAATGGACAATTGATGCGAATAGAATAAGTTTAGATGGTAGTATAGCACTTTTACATTGCATTTTTAATTTATTTAACGGTCGGGATAGTACTGATGTTTATCAACAATTAGAAAAAATGACTTTACAAGAGTTTAAAGATATATTAAAAGGAAATACTGAAATTTCTCTTTTAGAAGAAAGATATAAAATAGTTACGAACATAGCAAAAATAGTAAATATAAAGATGAATGGAAGTTTTTATGACATCATAAAAGATATGAGTACGGACCAAGAAATATTTAAAGTCATAATCAGCAATTTTAAGAGTTTTGAAGATACAAGAACATATAAAAAAGAAAAAATATATTTTTATAAGCTTGCCCAGTTATTAACATCGGACATTTTGCATGTAATCAAAATCAAAGACCAAAAAGAAGTTGATTATTCCAATTTGATTGGTTGTGCAGATTATAAAATACCACAAGTCATGCAAGGGTTTGGTATTTTGGAATATGATGATGAATTATCTTCATTATTAGATACAAAAACTGAAATTGAAAAAAATAGTGAGTATGAAGTTGAAATTAGAGCCAGTATGATTATTGTAATAAATTATATTTGGAATAAAATAAATAAAAAAATTGATAGAATTGATATTAATGACTTCATATGGAGCAAAGGACAAGATAAAACTAAGAAATATAAACCTTATCATTTAACTAGAACTACATCTTATTAAAAAATGAATGATAAAAAACTTACATTTAAAATTTTCTTGTGCTATAATGAACAAGTCGTGTTGCAAAAAGCGTAAGTCCAGACAGATTTGCGTTTTTTTATGCACTAAAAGAAAGGTGAGTTTATGAAAAAATTAGATTTAGGAAAAGAAAAAATTAACAAATTACTGCTGGCGTTTTCTATACCATGTATTATTAGTATGTTAATTAATTCTTTTTACAATATTGTTGACCAGATTTTCATTGGAAAAGGAGTAGGAACGATTGGAAATGCCGCGACCAATGTTATTTTTCCAATAGTAATCATTTGCAATGCTATAGCTTCTTTAATAGGAAATGGAGCTGCAGCGAATTTAAGTTTAAAACTTGGTGAAGGAAAAAAAGAAGAAGGAAGAGTATGTGTAGGAAGTTCAATTCTTTTCCTTATTATAATTTCACTTGTAATTGCCATTTTAGGTGAGATATTTTTACCTACATTAGTCAATTGGTTTGGCTCAACTGAAACCGTTTTTGCTTCAGCAATGACCTATGGAAGAATCATCTTACTTGGTGCGCCATTTATGATTATTTATACAGGACTATCATCTATTATTCGAGCAGATGGTTCCCCAAAATATTCAATGGTTTGTTTACTAGTAGGAGCAATTATCAACATTATTTTAGATCCAGTATTTATTTTTGGATTTAATATGGGCGTTGCCGGTGGTGCATGGGCAACCATCATCGGGCAGTTTATTTCCTTTTTAATTGCCGTTTTCTATATTCCAAAAATGAAATCTTTCAAATTAAAGAAAAAAGACTTTAAAATTACCAAAGAAATTTCAAAAACCTTAGGTTTAGGATTATCTAGCTTCATTACTCAAATGTCAGTATTAGCTTTATTTGTAGTTATGAACAATTTAATGACAAGGTACGGTGCTTCATCGATTTATGGAAGTGATATTCCTCTATCAGTATACGGAATTATGTCCAAATTAAACAACTTATTTGTTTCAAGTATTCTAGGAATATCTATTGGAGCACAACCGATCATCGGCTATAACTATGGTGCTGGAAATTATGAAAGAGTAAAAGAAACATTAAAAAAAGTCTTACTTGTCGGATTATGTATTGGAATTATTTTTAATATTCTATTTTACTTCTTCCCAAGTATTTTAGTATCCATATTTATTTCTCCAAGTGATCCGACGTATCAAAGTTTTATGGACTTTGCTATCGATTTTGCTCATATTTTCCTGCTAGTATGTGGATTAAATTTTTTAGAAATGACAACTAGTATTGTCATTCAATCACTAGGAAAAGTAAAAAAAGCAACTATTGTTTCATTTATTAGACAAATCATTCTATTCATTCCCCTAGCTTTTTACTTGAGTAGTAAAATGGGCTTATATGGAGCTTTATATGCAGGCCCAATCGCTGATAGTATAACATTTGTCATTGCTTTATTTATTTTTTATAGTGAATATAAAAAGCTAAAAACAAAAAAGACTGAAACTATTTCTGAAATAGAGCCTCAAACTAAAGAGGGAAAAACAAACTATGTCATTACCATTGCAAGAGAGTATGGCTCAGGAGGTCGTTATGTCGGGAAACTTCTTGCCGATAAATTAGACATTCCATTTTATGATAAAGAGATTATTCGTTTAGCCGCTAAAGAAAGTGGTTATCAAGAATCTTTTATTAAAGAAAACGAAGAATCAAAAAATTTATATTATGAACAAGATAATACCATTTTTCTTGCCGAGTCAAAAGTGATTAAAGAAATAGCTAAAAAACCATGTGTTATCATCGGCCGTTGTGCCGACTATGTCTTAAAAAATCAAAAAAACGTCCTAAAAATTCTTCTTTATAGTGATGAAGAAAGTAAAATAAAAAGAATTCAAAAATATTATGGTATAAAAGATGCCAAAAGCGAAATGAAAAAAATAGATCGTCAACGTGCAAAACATTATAAGTATTATACAAAAGAAGACTGGTTAAACATTAACCGGTATGATTTAGCCATTAATGTAGATACATTTGGTGTCGAAGAAACCTCTGAAAAAATCCGAAACTTCTTGGAAGAAAAAAATCTAAACAAATAATTAAAGTATTATAAAAAATAAATTACAATGGTATAATACTCTTATTAAGAGGAGGAATTGTATGGAAAAAAATGAAGTAAACATTTTGGATTTTCAAAATATAACAGATGAAGAGATAGAAGAAAGAAAAAAAGAATTTGCCAAGAAGGTTGAAGAAAAAGGCTTTCTTCCAATTAATGAAGGATATAAGGAAACTATGCATACCTCTCAGGAAGAAGTAGAAAAACAACCTAGAAAATTTATTATAGAAGAGTGCATCCCGGCTTGCCAAGATTGTGGCAAAAAAATATATATACATTTATGGTAAGCGATCATTTAAATGAAAATGTTTGCTGGATAGAATTATATATAGACGCATTATCAGAAGAAAATAAAAAAATTTACCAAGATTTAGATCCAAATAATGTAATAAAGTTTTCTTATCATCAAGGATGCATAAATTTTGGAGTAAATAGCGTAGGAAAAGATGGACAACTAAAATTATTAGAAATAGCAAAAATGTTTAAAATGCAAGATGTACCAGTACATTTAGCCTACTTAACACCAGAAGAATTTTTAATGCAATACTGTGGTTGTTATGAAGAATATAAAAATCCCAATTATCGATTTATGAAATCTCCTTGGGAGCAACACTTAAATATAAAAGAATTAAAAGAATATTTAAAAGAATACAGCAAATGGGAAAATAGTGAGGAAAGTGTAGAAACTTTAAAACGATTCGCACCAGAAAAAGCGACAAAGCCAATTCATGAATTCTCGGCTCAACATGGTATGATATATGATAATGACCGAGTGTATTTAAGTGCATTTCATTATAACAAACATTTAAATTATATAAAGTATACATTTGAAGAAGAACAAAAGAGTAATGTGCTAAAATAAAAAAATTAAGAATAAAATGACATTTTGAAATAGAATTAAAATCCAAAATTTTCTAAAAACACAAGACGAAAAATCAAAAAAGTGATATAATAAATATACAACGTGTAGCTATTCGAAAGGCATAAAACCAGTTGAATAGCTTTTTTCATAAGAGGGGAGTTTAGAGATGAAAAAAATAGGCGATTATGTTATTTATCAAGAAAAGGTTTGTCAAATTAAAGAACAGAAAATGAACGAATTTACCAAGCAAGAGAGTTATACTTTGATTCCTATAACTGATTCTTCTTTAAAACTAACAGTTCCAATAAATAACTCAAAGATGAAAGAATTAATGACAAAAGAGGAATTAAAGTCATTTCTTTCTTTAATACCGACGATATCTTTAATTGAAACAGACGAGAAATTATTAGAAAATGAATATAAAAAACTGTTTCATTCAGGAGAAAGGGAAGATTTAATAAAAATAATCAAAACAACTTATCATCGAAATCAAAATAGACTTAATAATAACAAAAAAATTAGTGAAAAAGATAATCGGTATTTTGAAATGACTGAAAATCTTTTATATTCAGAAATTGCCATAATTTTAAATATTACCTTAGAAGAAGCCAAAGAATATGTAATCAAAGAAGTTAGTTTAAAAGTAAACTAATTTTTTTTGGCAAAAATTAGCAAACAAATATTCGCTTTATGTGCTATAATAATATCGGTGAGTTCTTATGACCTTAAAAGAAAAATTAGAAATCCTAGCTGATAGTGCCAAATATGATGCTTCTTGTTCCTCAAGTGGCAGTAGTAGAGAAAACAAAAATGGGATTGGAAATGGTTCCATTTCAGGAATATGTCATTCTTTTTCTTCTGATGGAAGATGTATTTCTCTTTTAAAAATTTTAATGACGAATTGTTGTATTTATAATTGTAAATATTGTATTAACCGAAAAAGTAATCAAGTAAAAAGAGCAATTTTTACGCCAGAAGAAATTGCTTCCATAACCATGAATTTTTATAAAAGAAACTATATTGAAGGACTGTTTTTATCATCAGGAATACTTAAAAGTCCCGATTATACAATGGAAAAAATGATTGAAACAATTTATTTACTCCGAAACAAATATCATTTTAATGGATACATTCATGCAAAAGTAATCCCAGGTGCAAGCGAATACTTAATTCAAAAGTTAGGACTCTTAGTAGATAGGCTTAGTGCGAACATTGAACTCCCTACCGAAAATGGTCTAACGCTTCTCGCTCCAGACAAAAATTCTTCAAAAGTTGCCGAAATTATGGAATATGTGAAAAAGAAAAAAAGTAAAGTCTTCACACCAGCAGGTCAAAGCACACAGATGATCATCGGGGCGACCAATGAAACAGATTTAGATATTTTAGAAAAAAGTAGTAGCTTATATGATTCCTATAAATTAAAAAGAGTTTTTTATTCTGCATACATTTCCGTTAACAAAGATAAAAACTTGCCAACAATCAAAATTCCACCTTTAAAAAGAGAAAACAGATTATACCAAGCCGACTGGTTACTACGATATTATAATTTTAAAGTAAAAGATTTATTAGAAAAAGAAAATCCCAATTTTAATATCTTACTTGATCCCAAAGCCGATTGGGCTTTAAGACATTTAGACGAATTTCCAAAAGAAATAAATAAGGCTTCTTACTACGAACTTGTAAAAATTCCTGGCATTGGACCAACAAGTGCTAAAAAAATTGTTTCTTCAAGAAAATTTTTTACCATTCAATTTTCTGATTTAAAAAAAATGGGAATATCTTTAAAGCGGGCAAAATATTTCATTTTGTGTGACGGTAAATATTTTGCAAACTCATCTTGTTTTCGAAAAAGTTTCATCACGAATAATTTGATTTTAGAAGAAAAACCAAAAGAAATAGAAAAAAGAACGCAATTGAGTTTATTTTATGATGGAAACTAATTTTACATATCTTTATGATGGAACTTGGGAAAATTTAATCGAGCTAATTTTCTGGTTGATTAAAGAAAAGAGAAAACCTTTAGAGATTATTGAGGAAGAAAAATATGAGCCAACTTTATTTAATATGCCTATAAAACCAATTAGGAATGGTAATACGAAAGATATGGAAAAAAGGATGCCCAGGGAATCTCTAAGAATAGCATACTATGTATTTTTATCTAATAAGAAAAACAAAGAACTGATAATTTATTATTTTTTGCTAAACAGTTTAAAATATCAACATCAAATCATTTATATGCGAAATTTAAAGTGTGTAAATGAAGCTTTAAATATTCAAAAAAGAGTTTCCAGAGAAGCCCATAAATGGAAAGGATTTTTAAGGTTTAAAGAAACCAAAAACCACTTTCTTTATGCGGAGTTTAATGCAGATAACAACATATTAGGAATTTTAGCAAAACATTTTCAAAAAAGACTCCCAAAAGAATATTGGTTAATAAAAGATCAAACCCGGGACATATTATGTATATATGATCAAAAAAACTTACATTTTTTAGAAAGTAAAGACTTAACTATCAATTTAAAGATAGAAAAAGAAGAAATAGAAACAGAAGAATTATGGAAAACTTTTTTTCAAACAATTGCCATCAAAGAACGATTAAATCGCAAATGCCAACAAAACTTTATGCCTAAAAAATATTGGCAAAATATTTTAGAAATGGAGGATACTTATGAAAAAAGTGATTACCGGTGAAGAATTGCAAAGAAAAATGTTAGAAAGCATCGAACTTTTATGTGGGGTAGTAAAAGATTCTTTAGGCCCAAAAGGAAATAATGTCTTGATTAATTCCTCAGATCGAGAACCATTCATTACAAATGATGGAGTAACCATTGCTTCCAATATAACAAGTGAAGATATAGTTGTTGAAACAATTTTAGAAATTGCGAAAGAAGCTTCTTTAAAAACGAATGAAGTAGTAGGAGATGGAACAACCACGACTATAGTGTTACTAGAAACAATAATAAAAGAAGGATTAAAAATACCTAAAGAAAATAGGGGAACTCTAAAAAAAGAACTAGAAGAAAGTTTAAAAGAAGTTTTACAGAAATTAGAAATATTTAAAACAAAACCTACAAAAAATGATTTAAAAAAAATAGCAGCAGTTGCAGCTAACGATAAAGAAATAGGTACTCTAGTAACTGAAGTTTTTATGAAAACGAAGAGTAGGGATAGTATTTTTTTAAAAGAAAGCAAAACAGAAAAAACAACCTATGAAACAGTTAAGGGTTATTCACTTGAAGTGAAAATTCCAGAGGAATATTTTTTAGATAAAGAGTATTTGGAAGTAGAAAATTGCCAGATAGTTTTTCTAGATGAAAATGTGGAAAATTTAGAAGAAATTAGTAATATCATAAATCAAAGTATAAAATATCAAAAGTCATATATTTTGCTAACCGAAGGGTATTCTAAAAATGTCAAAGAAAATCTGTTAAATCTTTTTTTAGAGAAAAAGTGTCAAATCATTATAACGGAATGGTTTGAATATCGAAATGAAAAAGAAGAAATTTTTGAGGATATTGTTTCATTAGTAACCGAAGAAGGATATATAGCAAAATGTAAAATAACCAAGAATCAAATTGTTTTACATAGTAAAGAAAATACAGTTAAAAGAAGAAAAGTATTAAAAAAATATCAAGCACAAAGCAATGAAGAATATCAAAAAGAAGTATTAGCAGAAAGAATTGCCAAACTTCATTATGGATTAGCAACTATTTATGTAGGGGCTCCGACAACTACTGAAAAAAGAGAAAAAATAATGCGATATGAAGATGCCCTATGTGCTATTGAAATTGCAAAAAATGGCATTGTACCAGGAGGTGGCTTATGTTTTTATCAAATAAGTGAAGAATTAAATGTCAAAACAAATGGTGAGAAGATATTAAAAAATGCTTTAAGTACTCCTATAAAACAAATTTTAGAAAATGCTTCTATAAAAAAAGAAGATATTTTAAATACAATGAAAGAGGAAAAATTTCAAAAATTATATAATGTAAAAACAAATACTTTTGAGAATATTAAAGACACGGATATCAAAGAACCCATTGAAGTAGTAAGTTACGCTTTAAAAAATGCCGTATCTATAGCTTGCATGCTCCTTTCTATAAATCATGTAATTATTAATGATTTCCAAAAAGAAAAAACTTTGAATTTTTCGGATTTTTAGTATAATTAAAAAAGAAAGGGAAAAAACATGGAAGAAATAAAACAAATTTTAGAAAAAGATAATTTTTTTACAAATAAAAACTATCAAATAGTTCAAATTCAAAAATGGAATAAAAATACTCAATTTTTATTACTTATGGATAATAAAAAGTATACCTTAATATTAGGCGAAAAAAATATTCGAAAAATTAAAAATCGTTTAAACAGTTTAGATGAATACTATAAAGAGTTTGTTGGCTTAAAGTATTTAAATGATTCTTTAAATATAGCTCTATTAGATTATTATGAAAATGGCTCAGGAGTACCATTATCAAAATTAAGTTTAAGTAAAGAAGAAAATATCTATATAGCTGAACAACTAAAAAAAATTATGGATAATATGCATAGTCATAAGAGAAAGTTTGTCTGTTTGTCCACTCATTTTAAAGGAGAAAATTGGTATGATTTTATTCAATGTTATATGAATCTTTATGCTCAAAAAGTTTTAGAGTATAAAGATATAACTAAAGAAGAATATAATTTTATTTTGAATATTTTAGAAAAAAATAAGAACTATTTTTTATCCGTTTCGTTAAATTATTTGCACGGAGATGTTAACGAAGATAATATTTGCTATGATGCAAAAAGAAAAAAAGTCTATTTGATTGACTATGATGATTGTCTAATAGGAGATACTTTATACGAATATGCTAGGCTATTCCAATATACACATATTCCCTCAATTAAGATAATTAAAGAAAAATATTTTAAAAATATAGAAGAAAATGAGATTTTTTTAATATATTATTTAAGAAATATAATGTTAGACTATTGCTTTAGAAAAGTAAATAAAATGGATGCAACAAGCTTAGTGAATTCTATTCATAGAGTTTTAGAAAAAATAAAAGAATTAAATGATGTTGACGGTTAGACTATTAAATGCTTATTTAATCTTTAAATTGAATATGTGAGAGAAAAAAATTTTATTGATTTCTTTTGTGAACATACCAACATTTATAAGAAATAAGAACTCCAATTATTAAAATTGGAGTCTTGCTATCAATCTGGTGCTGGAAACAGGGCTCGAACCTGCGACCTACGCGTTACGAGGGCGTTGCTCTACCAACTGAGCTAATCCAGCAACACCACAATTATAATATAAAAATAAAAAAAGTTCTATATTTTTAGCAAAAAAATGTTGAAAATTCATATACTTATGGTATAATTAATCATGTCAAGTGAAATGCAGATGTAGTTTAATGGTAGAACTTCAGCCTTCCAAGCTGACCACGTGGGTTCGATTCCCATCATCTGCTCCAAATTGTTTACAATTCCCCGTAAGTACGGGGATTGATTTATATTTTCTTCTTAATCGCCCTTAAAATGCCCTTAAGAAGCCCTTATACGATTTATTGTATAAATAGCTTTATCTTCATCTTGTTTTAGCATATGAGCGTATATTTTAAGTGTTATAGAAGAATTGGAGTGTCCTAATCTTTTTTGAATGACTGTGATAGGAACTCCGTTTGAGATTAGTAAGGATACATGACTGTGTCGAAAATCATGTATTCTTATTTTTTTTGTGTGAGTTTTTTCACAATAGTAGTTCTTCTTTCTATCAATTGTTGTAGTAGATAAAGATTTTAAATCGCCAAATATAAACCAATCATTTTTAAAGTGAATTTTCTTTTTTTGTTTTTCTTTATACTTTAATAAATGCTGTAAAGTAACAAGATCTAGTTTCACTTGTCTATTTGATGATGTAGTTTTCGGAGAATTTAATATTTTTTTATTATCTTCATATACTCTGGTAAGAGTTTTATTGATATTTAGGTAGTCCTGTTGTAAATCATTCCAAGTTAGTGCTAAACACTCTCCAATTCTTAATCCTGTAAAATACAATACTTCAAATAATAAGTGATACAATGCATCATCAACTCCATTTATAAAATTTTGATATTCCTCATAGTCCCAATAATTTATATTTTGAGAATGTGAAGTTTTGTTTGAAAAATTCTTGATTTTACTTGCTACATTTTCCTTTAATCCATGAAAGTCCATTGCATAATTTAATAGATTTACAAATGCAGTATGCAATGATGATTTATAGTTAAAGGATTTTACCTTCTTATCTATTTCTATTTGCCAGTTTATATAATCTGCTGGAAGAATATCGTGAATATTTTCAAATTTTTCAAAATATGGTGTGATATGCACCCTTATTCTGCTTTCAATTGTTTTATAAGCATTTATTTTGAGTTTTAAATGTTTGTACTCTAAATATTCTTTTGTTAATTGAGAAAATGATATACAATTTTTTAACTTTTCTCTATCTTGAATTCTTTTCTCATTTTCTTGAACAAGCTTTTCTTCAGCAAGTTTTGCTTCTTTTTTTGTTTTAAAACCTCGTTTTTCCTTTTGCTTTTTTCTTCCAAATTCATCTATTAGATAAACTCGATATTTCCAAAGTTTTGTTTTCTTATCTTGATATTGTGGCATTTTTTTCTTCTTCCTTTCTCGCATAGTTACTTTCAATTTCTGCCATTTGATAAATAAATCGAATATCTAATCCTAAATAGCTTAATACTTCTTGAGTCGGAACATATTTTATTTTTCCCTGTGGTAAATAGAAACCTTTAGCAAGTATATTATTTTCAATGTTTTGCCTTACTTGTATCGCTTTGTCTTTACCACACTGTAGAAGTATTCTTAAATCTTCGGTGTTAAGCCAAGGTTTTGATACTATATTTAATAACGTGTCATATTTTATAATTTTCCCCCCTTTTTTGTAAACTACTTACACGAAAGCGAGTTTACCTATGGAGGGTTTTAGCTTCACCCACAACTCCCTTTTAGGATATATGTACAATTTTTACGACTTCTCGTACATCTAAGGAAGGTTTTAGATTACCTACAACTCCCGTGCCAATAGGGATTCGCGTAGACCAGTTGCATTTGTTTAAAGAGTCGGCAGAATCTCGGTCGCATATCCAACTCTACTAAATTGTCAAAGAGCAATGACAATTAATAATTAATTGTCGAGTATAATATAACGCCTTTCGTTACATTTGTCAGCAGCATAATTACAAAAATGTTGATTTTTGTAACATTTTGTGTTACACTTAGTACATCAAATGAAAAAGGAGTGTTTTTCATGGAAAAAAAATCAAACGAATTAGGAAATTTAATTAGAGAAACAAGAGAGAGATTAGGGTTATCACAAAGACAATTAGCGAAAGCTACAAATACTAATAATGCAGAAATATCAAGACTAGAGGCTGGTAAACGACAAAAGCCAAACGTCTTAGTACTAAAATCTATTGCAGAAGTTTTAAATTTAAGTTTAGTAGATCTTATGAAATTGGCTGGTTATTCTGATTATGAAATTAATTTTGGACGTGATGCTTCTGATAATCGTTCAGTAAGGGATTACCAGTTAGCTTTAAAAGATTATCAAAGATTTTATTTTGATGTATTAGACGATATTGATACTAGAAGAAATAATGCACTAGAATGTAAAAATATTTGTGCTGATTTAATTGATAAAATAGAACATCCAGAATTTTATAACGAGGAAATTAGCCGAGAGGAAATATTAAAGGAATTGAAAGAGTTATTTCGATTATTAAGACCTAATTTAGAAAAGTTCGATAAATCTAAATATCCTAGATATGATGCGGCTTTGTTAGGAAAAAGAAATATGCTTAAATAAAAAAATCGCTGTTTTTTCATAGATTAAACTAGCGATTTTTTCGTTATAAATTAGTTACTTTTCAAACTTATTTTAATTTCTTCAATAATATGACCAATGTTTCCTTCTCCAGCATATTTCTTCATGTCGAAAAAGTTATCGTTAATATCGACCCACTCAAGTTTATTTACTTCCTCTATTAAAACTACTTCCTTGTTTAATATCCCATAATAAACTTCTATGAGCTTATCAAAAACATTGTATTTAAGGTCCATAAAATGTATAAGAGAGACATCATTTTTACTAATAGAAGTTTCTTCTTGTAATTCTCGGTAAGCTTCATTTAATCCATCATTATCTTTCTCAATTTTTCCACCAACTAAGTTATACATACCTATATAAGGATTTTTTGTTCTTTTACACATTAATGTTTTTGTGAGATCTTCGTTAAAAATCACGATCACATTATATTTTTTCATTTACCATCATCCCTTCCAAAAATTTTTTCTTTACTATTATATCATAGAAAAGAATTTAACATGTTATTTTTTTAATCTCTTGTTTATAAAAGTTTTTTAAATTTTCATCTTCACAATAAATGTAACATCCTTTTATACCTCTTGTCAGTAATACTCTATAAGCGTTTTTTATTAAATTACTTGCAATTTTTTCCGCTTTTTCTGGGTCTTCTTTATAAAGCTTTTTTATACCTTTAAATGACGGGTCTGCCGAACCATGGTTTTCGTAGCACGCTATTACTTTATTGTCTTGATATTGTAAATCTTTTCCAATAATAACTCCGACATAATCAAATTCTAATCCTTGTACAGAATGAATACATCCTGCTTCATTAATAGAGTCATCGATAGCAAACGTTTGAGATTGTCCTAAGTTCCAGCTCATACTAAAATTTCCAATTTTAATATCATGGAAAGCTGGATTATTAAGCTCCTTTTTGTTCCAATTCCAACAGTAACCTGCTACCACTCGAGATAAAGCGCCGCTGTTTTTTTCTTTTATAAGTTTTAACAGCTCTTCTGGGGAATCAACAATCTTAAGATCATAATTGATTTTTCCAAGACTATAATTTTGGCTGATCCCTAGAATATAATTAACAAACTCTAGATATTCAGTTGAACCATTACATCTAAACTGATAGTTTAGTGCAAGCCTAGTAATTTCAGCATTGCAACTTTTTGCAATTTTTTCAATATTATCAATTGTCCCAATGTCATTATAATGTACTCTTTGTTTTTCATCAATAAAGAAAATAGATGTTTTTGCTGAAGTAACAATTTCCTTTATTTGATTTTCTCCATAGTTATTAAATAGGCCAGATTTTTCCGTCAAGCAATGAGCCTCATCAACAATTAAAACATCAAAAGCGTTTGGTAAAGTTTCTGTATAACATCCAGATGATTTAAATAAATTATCAATGCTACTTTTTTTCATACTATTTTGTAATTTATAAGAATAGACAACTCTTGGTGCTGTATTTCTTGAAACATATTGACATTTTTTTGCAGAGTTAAGAAAATAATTCAACAAATTTATGGCAATAACTGACTTTCCAGTCCCCGGATTTCCTTCTACAATAATCACATTTTTTTTACCATTTTCTTCTAAAGAAATTATTTTGTCATACACTTCCATTTGTTCATCTATTAATTTAAAATAATTGTTTTTAACAATCAACGAATTTATTTCGTTTTGCAACTTTTTGGACGGATTTAACTGCGACTCTTCAATTTTTTTTATAATATATCCATCGTCTCTATATGCTAGATTATCTTTTATAAAATCTAACAATTTTTTTTCTGTATTTTTTCCAAATATTTCAACATAATCATTAAAGTCGCTATATTTAGGATCCAATAATATATCATTTTCTCTTAAAATATAATTATGTAATAAAACAGCAGGCTTAATTATTACGTTATTATCTTGAATGTATTTATTATAATCCTTAAACAGTGAAAAATAAGACCATACTTGATAAGCCGGATGTACAACTCGGCGTATTCCTTTGTTGATAATAGTTTCCACCAAAAAATTACTGTCATCCACATTATATATTTCACTCCATTGTTTAAATTCAAAAATTAATAGAGTCTCTATGTGATCTTTATCGTATCCTGATAACATTAAATCAATTCTTTTTGAAGTCATAGGTAAATTGTATTCCAATGTAATTGTACACGCTGAATCAATGTCACACTTTTCTAAAATTTCAGAAAAATATTTTAATGAGAGATTCCAAGAATCCACTTCAGAGTGACCAGAAGATCTATGAAGTTTTTCTTTTAATGAATTGTTTAAAATATTGGCGATTCCTTGTGTTGTATCCGCTTGAAATCCTTTTATAGAATTGCTATATATAATCATTTCAACCTCCTCGTCAAAACATTTTCTTTTTTTACACAATTATAAGTCAAGTATTCACCCGTTATAAAATCTGTGGTATTAAATCTACTCATTATTTTACTGTTGAAATCCTCGCTCCATTTTCCATCGGAGTAATCATTTATCTTTTGATAAGTTCCTATGCTTTTTAGATATTGCAAAAACATTTCATAAGTATTGAAAGTCATTGAAAATCTATTTCTACAAGCAGATATTGGATAAAGGCCAGCCATATCAACTATATCATCTGTTTCGCTCAATGAAAACCTTCCGGCTAACTCATTTGAGTAAAAAGTTTCTTTTAAATAATCACTTCCTGGAACTGAAAATAAAATCCTTCCATCCGGGGCCAATATTTTCTTAGCTTTTTTTAATGCTTCTACAGGATTTGATAAATGATGCAAGACATAACTAAATATTATAATATCAAATTTACTTTCAAAATCGTATATCATAAAATCCCTATTAATAAAGATTGCTTCGTTGTGACCTGTCAAAATTCTTTTCTGAGCATTAGTAATCATATCGTCACTTATATCAATTCCAATAAATTCACAATTATTTGTTTTTTTATCCATTTTTTCAATAAGCTTACCTGTCCCGCATCCTATATCAGCTACTTTCATGCCGTTCTTGATATTACTCATTACTTCGTTAACTATTGGATTTTTTGTGCCATGATATACAACAAACCTAGCTTTGCTATCCCAATTTTCGGCAACTTTTCCACTAAATGTATTTTCGACCTGTGATGTCAAATTACTTTTTTTTAAATCAATTATAAAATTTTTAATTAATTGGATATTTTTTTCGCGTATATCTGCATAAGATTGTGTTTGTGTTGAAAATCTTTTTAAACATCCTAAAACTTCTAAGACGCACGTTTTAATATCATCATTTATAATTACATAGTCGTAATGTTTAGCAACCTCTAAGTTTATCAAATCATCATTAATTCTTTTTGTTGAGCGATTTTTTCTTCTTATGTTAAGATCTGATGCTGATGGCGGAAGAATTAATATTAAACATGTGTTTGGATTTTTTCTCTTCATTTCTAAACCCCTGTCTGGAGTCAATTGGAATATTACTATAGAATCAGTAGCTATATTATCCATGTCACGTTCAAAGCTTCCATATCGATAACCACCATATTCTTTTACATTAAACATTTCACCTTTATCTAGATAATCTTGGAATTGTTTTTCCGTCATAAAAAAATAGTCAAATCCGTTTTTTTCACCCTCCCTCGGTTCTCTAGTAGTACAGGTAGTAAATTTTTTGAATCCATCACTATTCAATAATAATTCGGTAATAGTTCCTTTTCCAGCTCCACTTGGACCACTTAAAACTAAATTCATAATCAAACCTCCAATGCCCTTAAAATTACACTAGTTATTATATAAATTAGTAAAAAGAGGGGGATTTATCCAAGTCCTCCTCCTCCGAAATCAGTAAACACCTATGTAATTTTTTAAATACTTTAGCATCTTTTTACGGTAAAAGCAACATTTTTTTTGTGTTTTAGTATTTGATTATGGTTATGTTATAAATGAAATAATGTTATTGGCTCTGCCAATATCGTAGTGTGTTACTACAATGACATTATAGTTTGAATGATTTTTTCTTATGTGCGTGTTTATAATGTAATATCATCTACAATAATTAGTTCATTTTTTTATGTATAATGCGCTATATTACCTTATATCCAAATTAACATCATATTTATATTTTTCTAATATTGTTTTCTGGCAATATATATCTAAAAAATCACAAAATACGTTTAAAAAGCAAAAATCAGCTGATATTCCATCAAATTTTTCGTAAATGTAACGCCATTGAATAAAAGCTTGAGATACACTTTTAAGTTTAGTAATTAAGCTTTCATTGCTTGGAGTGCCTTTATTCTGTAGAAATTTTAATAAAGTTTGACGTATAATTAAAGGAAGTTTATTGTATAGCATTAAAAGATCATGGCCACTTTTTCCTTTTAAATCATTAAATGTTATATTATTTTCTAAAAGTAAAAACTTTAAATAAACTTCACATGCAAAAGACTTATTTACTAAAAACGGATAATGTTTCGATACAATTTTATCCCCACGAGCTGTTAATTTTAACAGTCCGTCATTAAATGATATAATGCAGTTTTCAGGTAAGCCATTTTTCTTAGCTGGAACAATAGTCATTTCCTCAATCAAAACAGCATTTTTAAATTGTCTAGCAGTCAAGTACATTATTATTCTTTTTTTATGTTCTTCAGGTAAATTTTTGTATATCTTAGAATTTAAGCTCTCCATGATAAAACTCCTTCTTATTTAATTTTTGGATTATTAGTAACTGAAATTGATGGCTTCCATTATTTAAAACATTTTATTCTTTGCCACATAGTTTGTCTACATCTATATTATAAAAATTAGCTAATAAAATAAGTCTATCCATTGGTATTTTTATTTTCCCTTTTTTGTACATTCTTATAGTATCATTAACATATGTAAAATTGGACTGCAAAGCGAGCAGTCCTTTAAACTTTATTTTTAAAAATGTGTGAGTACAAATTAAATTTTATGTCCTAGCCAGCACTGAATTTGTACTCCCACACAAATTCTATTATGGGAATTTCCCATACCCTTACTTTTTTATATTTTATCTTTATCTATACCTCGTAATTCAAAACTTTTATAAATTTTTGTCATATCTCTGTATTTACCTTTTCTAATTTCTTCTTCATATGATTCAAATTCAATATTGTCATCATTATCATTTAATTCCTTATCTATATCATAAGGTACACATACCAATTCATATGAAATTTTTTCATCAATATTTTTAGAATCAAAATTGCCAGATAAAATTAAATAATTAGCTACAGTAGTATTTTTAACATCTCCATCTTTTTCATCATTTCTAAAGACATCAATAGCATTACCAACAGAACCTACATTTATAATCATTCTATTATATATTTTTTGAACATATGGAGTATGTATATGACCATATATTAAAATATCAGCTTTCTTATCAGAAATTGTATTAGAACTTGGCAAAAATAATTCGTATAGTCTATCAATTTTATCTATATTTCCTGCAAATTTATCTATTTTTTCAGGATGTGCATGAACTAATCTTACAAATCTACCACTCATATAAAATTCATAACAGTAAGGTAAATTACTTAAATATTTTCTAGTTTTTTCATCTAATTTATTTTTGTTCCAAATTATTCTATCTACTTCTGATTGTGTTTTAGTTAATAAATCAATGTCACTAGTAAAATATTCATCGCAATTACCTTTAATTATAACTTCACAATTTTCTTTAACTAAATCAACACACTCTTGTTGATGAGTTCCTTTTGCAATTATATCTCCAAGGCAAAATATTCTATTTATATTTTTTTCTTTAATATCATCTAATACTGATTTTAATGCTTCTAAATTACCATGTATATCAGATATTATTGCTATTCTATCCATTATTCTTTTCCTTTCCTGATTTCATTGATTCTGCATCATCAACAATTAAAGACATTGATATAAAATACACAAGTGCATCAATAAAATTTTTCATATCATTTATATCTCTATTATCTTGTATTTTTACATAATGTGCTTCATCATTACCTATCCATTCAGATTTTTCTGCAAGTGTTTTAATCTTATCATTATCGATATAATCTTTTAAACATTTCATCATCCATGTTAACTTTATTTCTTCTGCTTTATCTGGATTATTATAAATTGCAAAATCTTTAATTAAGAATTCTAATGCTTTTCTATAACCCAATCCTGCTATTTCATCTAATGAATACTCTTCTGCTTTAAGAGCTTGATTATATATTTTTACAAATTGAGGAGATACTTTCTTAAGTTTGTCATCAAAATCTCTTTCTTTAAAATTAACAGGTGCTGAATAGTTTAATTTTATCATGTTATAATTTTTTTCGCTATATTCTTTTCTTCCGTCAGATAATGTTCTTGTAAGTTTTCTACTAATTTCATATTCTGAAACAATTAATGAATGACATCCATTACAATAATCAGCAACTGATAAAATTTCTTTATCATCTCTAGCATGTACAATCCCATATAAGTTTTGTGGTGCCAATGCTTTTTTACAATTCGGACATTCTTCTATAGCTTCGTAATTTACAGTAACTGTAATATTATCATTTTTATATTAAAATTTTTGTTTATTTTCATAATGACCT
>CALVUM010000071.1 GCA_944363605.1 uncultured Bacilli bacterium | reverse complement strand
GTCATACTCCATTCTTCTCAAATTACAGACCACAATTCTATTTCCGTACTACTGACGTAACTGGTGTTATTGAATTACCAGACGGTGTAGAAATGGTTATGCCAGGTGACAATGTTGATATGACTGTCGAATTAATTGCTCCAGTAGCATTAGAAAAAGGTACGAAGTTCTCTATCCGTGAAGGTGGACGTACTGTTGGTGCCGGAGTTGTATCAGAAATTGTTGAATAATTAAAAAAGAGCCATAACATTGTGGCTTTTTTTAATGGCTACTTATTCGAATTCACAACCCATTTAAGGCAGCATTTAAAAGAAAGAACAGTTACTATAATATAACTAAATTTTTATTATTTTAGTGAACTTAAATGCCTTGTTCTTGCCGAAACTTTGGCCTGCTCTTCTTGTAATAGTTCTTCAGTAACATTTGGATTTAATGATAAGTCTATTCTAGGGTCTCTTAAAGTTTTAACAGGCAATTCTGTTTTTGATTTAATCATTGATAAACTTTCCATAGTTACAGGTAAATTAGCTAACATGATTGTATATCTACCCCTTGCTTCATAGAGTATAGTAAAACAATCTATCTTTATGTTCCCATCTTTTTTAAATTTAATCATTGCTTTTTGTGTTAAAGTAAATGGCTCAATTTCATCTAACTTGGCAATTGCTCTTTGTAATTCGATTTTTGTTCTCTCTTCATATCCATTACTTTCGTTTATTATTCTAGTTAATCTATCTTTTTCTTGATTTATCCAAATTTGTTCGGATTCTAATCTAGAATTGTATAATTCACCATTCATATCAAAAATACTTACATCTACAAATTCATCTTCATCAAGTTGCTTTAAAGAACCTGTTTTTAAATAATTTTCAAGTTCTTCTCTGGTAATTTCCTTTGTTCTAGAGTTATATAATTTCCCATTTAAGATGTTGGTATGAACTATTGCTCCATCTCCATCTTTATATGCAGTCATTTTGGCAATGACTCCATCATGAATTCTAATATATGGTTTTTCAAAATCTAGAATTTGATTCGTTATAGTCATTTTTATAAATAATAATGCTTTTCTTATATGTTCGGGAATTTGCGAATATGGAAAATTTTCCCTTCTTTCATCATCTAA
Source organism: uncultured Bacilli bacterium (assembly GCA_944363605.1). GTDB lineage: Bacteria > Bacillota_I > Bacilli_A > RF39 > UBA660 > Ventrenecus. The sequence goes on along the minus strand of CALVUM010000071.1, from coordinate 20,253 downwards.
ATAAGAATTTTTGTTTCTTTCAATAAGTGATGGACGTTTTTCAATATAATTTTTAAAATACATTAAACCTTTATTATCAAATAATACTAAGTAATAATGATATGCTAGCATCATTTGAATATAGTCATCTTTAACATAATGACTAGGTATTTTGTAAATTTTTTCATCAACTTTTTTCATAATAAATTAAACCTTCCTTAACTGATTTTTATATTAGCACACTGGCTTTTAAAAGTCATTACTTTTGGGTCACAATTCCCAGTTTTTCACAGTTGATAATGAGCATTTAAAAGAAACAAAGAAAATATCACTTTTGATTAGTAACCGACTACTTTTTACAAAAAAAAGAAAAAGGTATATAATAAACTAGTGGTGAGTTGTAAAAATGAAAAAAAGAACAAGAAAACATAAAAAAAGAAAAATCTTGCTTTTTGGAATGATTATACTTATTCTTTGTTTTGGCATCGGAACAAAAAGCTATCTAGAGAAAAAAGAAGAAGAAAGACAATATCAAATGTATTTAGAAGAACAACAAAGAATTGCTGAAGAAAAAAGAAAAAGAGAGATTTACGAGACATGTCAAAATACGCCATATATGGATGAATTAACAACCACAAAAATTAATGAATTTTTAAATAAATATTCAAATGAAAACTTTGCGATTTACTTTGAAGATATCAATAACGGATACACAATTATGAAAAATGAAACAACATCTTTTTATGGAGCAAGTTTAATCAAATTGTTAGATGCGACATATTTAATAAGAAAAGCAATAAATGGCGAGATTGATTTAAAAACAGAAACAGTGACTTATGAATCCCGTCATAAAAGAGATTATAGTCTCGGTATGGATAGCCATAGTTTTGGAGAAAAAATAAGTTTAGAAATTCTAATTGGTTATGCACTCGCAGCAAGTGATAATACTGCTCACGAAATGCTATACGAGTACATTGGTGTAGAAAATTTAAGAAATTATGCCAAAACCTTAGGAATAACCATAACCGCGAATTCGGTAGAACATTTTGGCTATTTAAATGCAGATTATACCCATAAGATGTTAGAAGAAGCCTATGATATAATTAAGCTGAACAATTCCTACAGCGAGTTATTAACAACGAATATGAATAACATCTATTTTAATTCTTTAAATTTTGATGACATAATTATGTTACATAAGTATGGTTCCTATAGTCCTTATTTTCATGATATTGGCATTTATAATGACCAAGAAAATCCTTATTTGATTTCTATAATGACTTTAATTGGTGAACAAGAATCTCCAAATCAAATCACTGACCTTCATAAAGAAATCCACGCAATTTATGAATTTAATTTAGAGGCCAAAGAAACTCATTGCTATAATTTAGCTTATAATGAAATAGAAGAGTAAAAACTACTCTTCTATTTTTAAAGGTTCATTATCAAAATCTTTATCCATTAAAAATTCATGAATAAATTCTTCTTGATTTTCAACTGCAATTTCTTCAATTCGATCTACACGACATTTTTCACTTATCAAAATAGCTTCAACTTTTGAAACAGCTTCATCTAAATTATCATTAACAACAACATAATTATATTTAGGAATTTCATTTAATTCGTTATAAGCCACTTTAAATCTTTCCAGAATCTGTTCCTTTGTTTCTTTGCCACGAGCTTTAATACGTTTTTTTACTTCATTCATGCTAGGAGCCATTATGAAAATAAGAATCGTTTGTGGAAACATCTCCTTTATTTGCTGAGCTCCTTGAACATCAATTTCTAAAATAACATCATATCCATGGTCTAATAACTCCTGAACTTCTTTTTTAGGTGTTCCATAATATTTTCCGTATTGCACTTTAGCATATTCCAAAAAAGCGCCTTCTTGTATTTTCTTTTCAAATTCTTCAGATGTTACAAAATAATAGTCTTTGCCATCTATCTCGCCGTCTCTTTTTTCACGAGAAGTATAAGAAATAGAAACTTTCAAATTTTCATTTCGTTCAATTAACTTTTTAACTACAGTTCCTTTTCCAGCACATGTCGTTCCTGAAATAATAATTAATTCCCCATTTTTCTTTTGTTTAATCATATAGACCTCTTTCTATCTTTTTTTATTTTATTTTTTTTAAATCACTTTTATTAAAGATTTTAGCTAATTGACCACTAGAACGTAATTTTTTGTATTTTAAAGGTTTAACAACTAAATCATATTCTCCAATGTACTCATAAACTTTAGGTTTAAAATTTAGTTTAAATTCATTCAAACCATAATAAGGATTATCTTTTGTAAAATCTCCTGTCATCCCATTTAAATCAGCATAGTCATAATCATTCTTATATTGTTCTAAAATGGCATAATGTAAAAAATAATTTGGATCATAATTTTTATATTTTGTATCATAACCACTAATTAAAATTTGTATCCTATTCTTATATTTGATAACCAATGCACCAGCAATATAAACTTTGTCTTTTCTTTTATTTAATTCAGTTGCTAATTCTACATTGTGTTTATAAGAAACTAATTTGCGATCAGAATCCATTTTCTTGTTAATATTCTTTTTGCTATTATCTTTTTCCAAGATAGTATGATATGTATTGTTTCTCTCAACTTCTTCTTCATACGCTTTACGAGCATTAAGTAAAAATTCATGTGAATCAATACTAACTAAAAATAAGTCAATCATATCATTTCTTTGAAAAATATTATAATAATCTTTATAATAAAAATCACTTGTATGTCTTTTTTTAGAAATAAAACGTTCTAATATATCAATTCCACTTCTTTCAGCTTTTTCCAAATGCAAACCTTTTTGTTTGGCTTTATGTATCTTATTACGAGCATTCTTAGTTAAACTTTCTAATCCAAAATTATGTAAAGAAACGATTGCTTGAAATCTGGGTAAAATAGATTCAAAGTAAAGATTATCTTTTAATTTTAAATAGCCAGCATCTTCTAAAAAATCTTTAATATCATAATTCCAATTGTAAGTTTTCACTCCTGTTTTTGGATCAACTTCACTAATGGCAATTTCAGGGTTAAGTTTAATAAAACAAACTCGTTTTTTTCTATAATAATAAATTAAAGCTTCAGTAAATTCATTAAGTAAAGATTGATTAAAATAATCCAAAATAAATCCTTTAGGAGCATATCCATATTTAAATCTATTTTTAATTTTTTTTAACAAAATTAATGATGCAGCTTTAATTTGACCATATTCATTTATAAAACCAATTAAATCAAAATCATAACCTTGTTCTCCCATCAACCAAGCATAATTAATAGTTTGATAATGAGTGCCTAAAGGACTTGCGCTTACAAAAGATGAAAATTCATCAACTGATAATTCTCGAAGTGTCATGTTATCACCCCTTTTTTTAATGGCTTTTATTATAGCACAAAACGTAAAAAAAGCAACTATTAACAAAAAATGTCAAAAAGTGCTTGATTTTGTCGAAAAAGAGTGGTATGATGTAATCACTTAATAGAGATAGAAAAATAAAAGAATGGCCTCGCTATTTATCAAAGATATATTAATTTATATTTTGGTAAAATTGCTGTTCTTGTGAGTCAGAGTGCTCACGACGTGAATGATATTTAATTGCGTGAAGCGATAAATAGTCATTCTCTATCGTTTATCAAGCTATTAAGTGTTGCATGCAATGTGGATCTTGATAAGAAGTGATAACTTGTATCTGTCAATATGGGTTGTGCTTCATTAACCACTAAAAGGCGAGTTGTTTTGACAGGCAACTTGTTTTTTTGTGCAAAAAACAAAAAAGTGTTATAATATCTCTCAAGTAAATGGAGGAAATATGGCCAAAAAAGAAAAATGTTGGATAGAAACACTATCGAATCAAGATACAATTCTAATAAAAAAAAGTTATCTTTTATCAATTGTTCCCAAAATATCAGATAAAGAAATAGAGAGAGTTCTCTTAAATATTTTAAAATCAGAAGAACTAAATGAGGAAACAAAATCTGTTTCAATGATAGAGATAAGCATCGGTGTGTTAAAAATGTTTATGGAAGAACTTTGTGTAATACCAACCTATGCATATGTTCCTTCAGAAAATTATTACCAGAAAATCTTTGAAGAACTAAGCTATGAAGAAAGAGAGCAAGTCAAAGAAGGAATTGTGAAAACATGCAATAACTGTACGAGAAATGACTGTGGATTCTATAAATCGAGTTCAAACCCGATAATTTGTCAAAAATGGCATAATGCATATTTAATAGGAAAAGAATATGTATTAAAAAAGCAGAAAATGAAAAAATAACAATGTAATTAGGAAAAGTGTTATAATAAAATAAATCAAAGGAGTGATTAAATTGTATAACGATGAAAAAGAACAAACCAAAAAGAAATCAACAAAGAATAATGAGGAATTTTTAAGTAAGTTTTTTCACAAAAGAACGAAAAGATTATTAACCGATATTGACCGCTTATTTAGAAAAATTATGTGGATAGAAATAGGTATATCTTGTTTAATGGTTTTGCTTGGTGTAGTCTTTCTGCTATGGCCAGGAATTAGTCTTACTATCCTTGGTGTATTTTTAGGAATGAGCATATTAGCATCAGGAATTTTAAATATTTATAGTTACTTTAAAAGAAATCAGCTTATTATATTCCGATTTCATTTAATATATGGTATCCTTGCTATTATTCTAGGAATCTTAACTATTTTAAATCCATTCACTTTTAGTCAAGTAATTACGATATTTTTAGGAATATGGGTAGCATACCTTGCTTTAAACAAAATAGATTTATCTTTAAGATTAAAGAAAATTAAGGAAAAAAGTTGGTTAATTCTTTTAATGTCTGCCATATTAGAAATTTTTATGAGCATCTTAATATTCATAAATCCATTTAGTAATTTAGCAATTGTTGAGGTAGCAGGTGCATTCTTAATTTTATGTGGCATACTAAATTGTATGGATGCGGTTTTAACAAAAAATCGAGCTATTGATTTTATGGAAAATTTATAGAAGAACAAGGTTCTTCTTTTTTGATAGAGGAAAAAAACTGACTTCAAAAATGGTGCTCGAAAATTTGCAAAAATCGCTCAAGTATCATATAATAGGAACAACAGGTGAGAAAAATGAAAATTGAATCCGTTGAGTTAAAAAATATTGCGGTTAGAGAAAGTCAGTATCCAAAAGAAGTTTTACCAGAGTTTTTGTTAGTTGGCCGTAGTAATGTTGGAAAATCCAGTTTTATTAATGCTTTGATTTGCCGTAAGAACTTTGCAAGAACTTCCAGTAAACCCGGAAAAACGCAAACACTAAATTTTTATTTAGTAAACGAACAATTTTTTCTAGTTGACGTTCCTGGATATGGATATACAAAATTATCCAAAGAAAGTGATCGAAAAATCGGCTTAATGATCGAAGAATATTTGAAAAAAAGAGATAATCTTTCTCATGTATTCATGCTTATCGACTATCGTCATAAACCAACTGAAGATGACATCATGATGTATAACTTTTTAAAATATTATAATATTCCAATAACTATAATCGCTACCAAATATGATAAAATAGGTGCTTCTGGAAGAGCAAAGCAAGATAAGCTTATTAAAGAAACTTTAAAAATCGACGATTTTATTAGATTTTCTTCAACTACTAAAAAAGGAAGAGAAGAAGTATATAAAATTTTAAAAGAGAATATAGCTAAATAGGAAACAAAAAGGAATATTTTTGTTTTTTTCTTTTTTAGATATGATATAATGAACTAAAGAAGATAAGGGGAAAAATAGAAAGTAGGAAATGAAATGGAAGCAAAAGTAATAGGAATAACTACAACCGACCCCGAGCAAATAAGAAAAATTACTTTAAAAGATTTAGAACTAGATGGAGGCCACAGTGCCAATATATGTTATACCGAAAGAGACTGGGAAGAGATAGTACAAGAAGATTTGAGTAAAACAGAAAACAGAATTACAAGTAATAAAGAGAATAACCACCATAGTGTTTTTGGACATTCAACAATCTCTTTATACATCACAGGTATACCAAAATTAGTAGCCATGCTTATTAATAATGAACATGAATATAATACGAGTGAAAAATCAGCTAGATATACTATGATGAAACCAACAGAAGAAGAAATGCGTATTTATACAAAATGGATTAAAATCTTAGAACAAGAGATAAAGAAAAAATATCCAAATACTCCGTATTTAGATGATAAAAGAATTCATAAATTAGCACAAGAAAATGCTCGATATTTTCTTTCAGTTTTAACACCAACAAAGATGCGCTATACAACTTCATTAAGACAATTAAACTATATCTATGGATTTTGCTTAAATTTATTAGAAGAAAAAAGTAATAATAAACTTATTGAAGCGGTAAAACCAAGTATCGAAGAATTCGCAAGTCAACTAGAAAAAACGGGCTTTATTATGGACAATTTTGTCGAGTATCGTCATCGTAAATTTAGTTTAATTACGGATTTTAATGACTATCCAGAATACTTTGGTAGATGCTATAGTACAAATTATCAGGCAACATTTCCAGAAGTTGCTCAAGGCCAAAGACATAGAACAGATGATTATTCTATCGTTTATCCGGAAATTGAAACCTTCTTTATCACGCCAACTATTGAAGAAAACGAAAGATTAACAGCAGAATGGTTAAGAGATATGAACTATATTCGAAGCTTAAACTTAATTCCTCAAGGTACACTAGTAAATGTTAATGAAACAGGAAAATATGAAGACTTTATTTTAAAAATACAGGAACGATTATGTACATGTGCTCAGTTAGAAATTTGCAACATAAGTAAAGTTACTTTAGAAAAATATATCCAAACATTAAAAAGTATGAAAGATGACAGGTTAAAAACCGTTTTAACAGATTTAGAAAAATTTAACAAAGGCGCGCGTTGTTTAAGTGGATATCATTGTACAAATCCATGCAGATTTCCTGAAGGAGTTCAATTAACAAGAAAAATTTAATTCTTGCTAATTTTCCTATTTTATGGTAAATTAATAACGAATTGGAGGCATATAAGACATGACAGAAATTTTAGAAATTATATTATTAATAGTCTCAGTATTACTAATTGTATTAGTATTATTACAAGGAAATAAAGCAAGTGATGCTGGTCAAATTATAACTGGTGGAAATGAACGATTATTTGGAGTTGTGAAAGAACGTGGTATGGAACTATTTATTACTCGTTTAACAGCCGTTTTAGGAGCCACATTTCTTATTATCTCGTTAGCATTATTCTTAATGTAATTAAGAAGTAGTCTTAAAGACTGCTTTTCTTTTTGTAAAGTATTTCAGCTATTCTTGTAAGCCAACAAAGAAAACGCTATAATAATAGTAGGTGAGAATATGAAAAATCAAGTATTAAAACTTTTAGAAAACATTCATGAAGCAAAAGATTTAATTACTATTAATGACATGTTGAATCTAACAACCGCCGAGGAATTAAAAGAGTTATCTGATACATTAGATGAATTAGTAAATGAATATCAAGTGTTCAAAACCAAAAAAGATAAATACATTCTTTTAAAAAATTGTCCCAATTTAAAAATAGGAAAATTTTCAGCCAATAAAAAAGGCTTTGGTTTTGTTATTCTAAACAAAGAAGACGACTTATATATTGACAAAGAAAATATGAATGGGGCCATTCAAGATGATATTGTTTTAGCCGAAGTACTAAGAAAAGGAGTAAAGCCAGAAGGACATATCATTCGAATTATTAAACGAGAACTTCATAACTTAGTTGGCGAGATAATCGAAACCAAAAAAGGTTTAGCAGTAAAATTAGATGAAGAAAAACTAGACTTAGAATTAAAAATAGATAAAGAATCCTTAAAGAACTGTGTTCCAGGACATAAAGTTGTAATCAAACTAATAAAAGAATTAGGTAAAAAAAGGTATCTTGCGAAAATCATAAAAATTCTTGGCCATAAAGATGATCCAGGTATGGATATTTTAAGTATTGCTTACAAATATCAAATTGATCCCGAGTTTGGAGAAGAAGTCGAAAAAGAACTAGAAGATATTCCAACTGAAGTAAAAGAAAGAGAATTACTAAATCGAAAAGATTTAACAAATTGGCAAATATTTACCATTGATGGAGATCATACAAAAGATATTGATGATGCGATTAGTTTAACAAAAGAAGGCGAAAATTTTATTTTAGGTATTCATATCGCCGATGTATCAAACTACGTTAAAGATAATACCGCCCTCGGAGACGCGGCCTATGAAAGAGGAACATCGAATTATTTAGCAAATACGGTTATCCCTATGCTTCCTCATAAATTATCTAATGGCATATGTTCCTTAAATGAAGGAGTAATAAGACTCACTATGTCTTGCGTGATGAAAATCACCCCAAACGGAAAAATCATAGACTACGATATTTTTGAGTCGTTTATCAAAAGTTCCAAAAAAATGTCTTATTCTAAAGTAAATAATATTTTGATGCGAGATATTATTGAACCTGGATATGAGCCATATGTAAATACTTTAAAAGAAATGAATGAATTAGCTCATATATTAAGAAAAGAAAAAATTTCTCGTGGTTACATAGATTTTAATTTAAGCGAACCAGAGATCATTCAAGATGAAAATGGTAAGGCTATTGATGTTGTAAAAGTGATTCGTGAAGATGGCGAGAAAATGATTGAAGACTTTATGATTGCCACGAATGAAACAGTAGCAAATCATATTTTCAATATGGACCTTCCTTTCATTTACCGTGTCCATGGAGAACCAAAATCCGAAAAAATTGATGATTTCGTAAACTTATTAAAACTATTGGGGTATCAATTAGAAACACGAGTAATCGATTTAAATCCCAAAACCATGCAAAACATCTTAAAAGAATTAGATGATAAACCAGAATTTACAATTCTTTCATCTATGCTTTTAAGAAGTATGAAAAAAGCCGAATATTCAAAAGAAAATACAGGTCATTTTGGCCTTGCTTCAAAAGCCTATACTCATTTTACAAGTCCAATCAGAAGATTTCCTGATTTAACCGTTCATCGCCTATTAAAAAAATATTTAGTTGAAAAAGATTTTTCGATGCAAACCATTGATTATTTAAATAACAACTTAGTAACAATCGCAGAGCATTCATCAGAAAGAGAAGTCGCCTCTCAAGAAGCAGAAAGAGATGTTGCCGACATGAAAATGGCTGAATATATGGAGAATCATATTGGAGAAATTTATGAAGCCATTATTGATTCAGTCACAAGCTACGGTTTCTATGTTGAACTAGATAATCTAGTTGAAGGACTCGTTCATGTGAACAATTTAAAAGGTGATTATTACGAATACGTTCCTGATTTACTTTCGCTTATTGGTAAATCAACTAAAAAAACATATCGCATTGGTGACAAAGTAACAGTCCGTTGTATAAATGCAAATAAAGAAACCGCTTTAATTGATTTTGAAATAGTTGAGGAGAAACAAGATGGAAATTAAGAATAAAAAAGCATATTTTGATTATGAAATTTTAAAAGAATATGAAGCAGGGATCGAACTAGTTGGAACGGAAATAAAAAGTGTCAGAAAAGGTTCAGTAGATTTAAAAGATAGCTTTGTTACTATAAAAAATCATGAAGCCTTTGCTCTAAATATCTACATCGCTAAATATGAAGAAGGAAATATCTTTAATCATGAAGAAAGAAGAACTCGAAAATTACTTCTTCATAAAGAAGAAATAAAAAGATTAAAAGAAGCTAAAGAAAAAGAAGGAATAAGCATTATTCCTCTAAAAATGTATATAAAGAATAATAAAGCCAAATTATTAATTGGTATTGGTAAAGGAAAAAAACTATATGATAAAAGAGAAAGCATCAAAAAAAGAGATTTAGAAAGAGAAGCCAAACAATATTATTAAAAACGACCATTTTTAAAATTGGCCGTTTTTTTTAATCATTTTTTACGTTCATCTTTTAATTCGAGCTCATATAATTTTTGATAAATTGGATTAGTGTTTAAAAGTTCTTGATGAGTTCCTTCTGCCATAACCTTCCCATCATCAATTAAAATTAAGCGATCGCTGTTAATAACTGTCGATAAACGATGAGCGATAATTAAAATAGTATATTCCCCTTGCATATTTTGAATAGATTTTTGGATTTCATATTGCGTTTCATTATCTAAAGCACTTGTCGCTTCATCAAATAGAATAATTTCTGTTTTTTGAATCAAAGCTCTGGCAATTGCAAGTCTTTGCCTTTGGCCACCAGATAAAGTAACTCCACCTTCCCCAACAATCGTGTCATACCCATCTTTCAAGGTTAAAATAAAATCGTGCAAGCATGCCATTTTACAAGCTTCAACCATTTCTTCTTCTGTTACATCTTCCTTAATAATCTGTAAATTCTCACGAATACTCATATTAAAAATATATGGATTTTGACTAATAACGGATAAGTTTCCTCGAATAGATTCTCTATCCAAATCTTGAAGTGGAATACCGTCAAATAAAATTTGGCCTTTTGTCGGTTTATATAAAGCCGCAATTAAATTAAAAATAGTTGATTTACCACTACCACTTTTTCCAACAAAAGAAACAGTTTCGTTAGGACGAATTTTAAACGAAACATCTTTTAAAACCATAGCATCTTGTTCATATCCAAAAAAAACATTTTCAAAAGATATATGTCCTTCAATTTTAGAAACATGTCTATTTCCAAAAGACTCTTTAGGATATTGTTCGCCTTCAATAATCTCAAAAACTCTTGAAGCCGCTAGTTCAAATTGTTTTAAGATATCATAAAAGCTTTCTAAATTAGAGGAAATGCTCAGAATTTGTCCTCGATAAGATAAAATAATAAGCATCGTTGCCACTTCAAGTTCATTATGAGTAATAAAATAGATTCCTAAAAGCAAAATACCTAAATCGAGTAAGTCACGTAAATTTCCATTTAAAAAGCGAAACCATGACCGCGTTCTTGTCCAGTCATAACTAGCTTTTCCAAGTTCTTCAATAACTTCATCGGTTTTATATAAAAAACTTTTCTCAGCATTTAAAGTTTTAATATCTCTAGCTCCTCTTACTAACTCACTTATAAATCCAGATGCTGCATCCTGTTTTTTCTTACGAATTTTATTCTTCTCTTGAATTTTTTTTGCAGCATATTTTTGAGCAAAAAATAGAAACAGAACAAAGGTTAAATAAAGAAAGAAAATAGCTACATTCAAAAATAAAATACTAAATAAAACACCAATTACAGATAATAAATAAGTAATATAATCAATTCCTTGAATAAAAATATTCGCCAAGGTGTCAGTATCATTGCCCGCCCTTTCTATAAAAGTACCACTTGAATTTGCCTGTAAAACTCCGGTTTGAATTTGTAAAGTTCTCGAAGCCACCTCTAATTGAATATTTTTCTTAACTGCATAAAAATATTTATTAATAAAATAATTATTCATGTTTGCTACGATATTTCTAAGAATTTCTGTTCCAAAAATAGCAATCGTAATCCAAAAAAATTGTTCCCAAATCTCATCAGTTAAATAAAGAATTTGTCTTGCTGATAATAAAGGGACCATAACATTTATAATACATAAAATAATACTACCTATTAAAAAGAAAAATAAATATTTTTTGTTATTTTTGGCATATTGATAAGTCTTTTTTAAATAAGTAAAAATTGTCGATATTTTTTCTTTTTTCATACTTCTCACATCCACATAAGGATTATATAAAGAATAAAAGAAAATATCCAGTCTTTTCTTGTTTGACAAAATATGCTATAATTGTACTGTAAAATAAAGGAGAAAGAATTTTATGGAAGCATTTACAACTTTTTTGGCAAATAATTATTTATGGTTTTTAGTAATCGCACTTATCTTAATTTTTGCTCTAATTGGCTATTTTGTAGACGCAAGTGAGCAAAAAAAAGGAGTATCTTCTATAGTAAAACAAAAACCAGTTGAAAAAGATATTCATGATCTGGCATCAAAAGCCGCTAATAAATCTTTAAATTCGGCGATTAATGATGCAAACAATTTAAATATGCAAAATCAAAATGCTTATTCTTCTTTCCCAAATTATAATAACATTCCAAATAATATAGAAATGCCTCAAATGAATAATACGATTACGGAAATGAATCCAACTCAAAATATGCAAAATAATAACGCTCAACAAACAACAAACCCTGTTGGCTTTGATGTATTAAAAAAATGAAAATTTCAAACTCTTATAAAAGAAAGCTATAAGAGTTATTTTTATATAGAAAAATTAAAAGTGTAAGTGTAAGAAAAAAGGCTAATTTTTTAGAGTAGATTAAATAAAAAAAATTTGTTATAATAAACAAGACGAATATAAAGGAAGTGGAAAAATGACATTAACGACATTATGGTCATTGTTTACCAAGATACTAGATATATGTATTGTATGGTTTTTATTTTATTTTATTTTAAAAAATATTCGAAATAACGTCAAAATGATTTTAATTGTTAAAGGAGTTTTGTTAGTTATTTTTATTGAAATTTTAAGTCAACTCTTAAATCTTTATACAGTAGGTCTACTATTAGAGTACGTTCTAGACTGGGGACCTTTAGCAATTATTGTGATCTTTCAACCAGAGATCAGAAGCATGTTAGAAAATTTTGGCAGGACTCAGTTATTAGGTAGGCATAAAATTTTAACCGTCGATGAACGAGAAAAACTAGTTACGGAAATCATGAAAGCAATTGAGTTTTTAAAGAAAAATCGTATTGGAGCTTTAGTAGTCATAGAAAGAGACGTCTCTTTACAAGAATATATTGGCCGTGCGACTAAAATATATGCGGATATCTCAAGTGAGTTATTAAGTAACTTATTCTATCCGAATAGTCCGCTTCATGATGGAGGCGTAATTATCCAAGGAGACCGAATAACTTGTGCGGGTGCTGTCTTTAGAACAAGTATGAGCCCAGGGCTAAACAAAAAGTTAGGCACTAGACATCGCGCAGCTTTAGGTATCGCTGAAGAATCAGATGCGCTAGCTCTAGTAGTATCCGAAGAAAATGGCCGCATTAGTATAGCATATGAAGGTGAGCTTCACTATAATCTAACATTAGACGAATTTAGAATGACTTTAATGGAAGAATTAAAACCAAAAGCTGAAGTTTTCTACGGATCAGATGCTTCCGAAAGCGAGAGTGATATCAATGAATAAAATAGGGAAAAAAATTATCAAATTTTTTGGAAAAATATATAAATTTATTGATGAAAAATTTATAACTCCTTTTAGTCGGGCTTTATATTTTCTTTTTGAAAAATTAAAAGATAATCCTATTCATGTTGAAAAATTATTAAATCGTCCCCGTATTTTGGTCTATGTTTCCTTAATTTTAGCCGCGATAACCTTCTTCTTAGTAGATTCTCAAGTAATCACATTAGTAGAAAATGAAGCGGAAATCTTGGCAAATGAGCCAGTTACTGTTGTATATAATAAAGAAGCTTATGTAGTAGAGGGATTAGTAGACCAAGTGGACATTATCCTGACAGGTCGGAAAAGCGCTCTTTATTTAGCTAAACAATTAGGCGAACATGAAGTCGTTTTAGACTTATCTGATTATGAAGCGAGTGATACACCAGTAAGAGTCCCACTTTCATATAACCAAACGGTAGATAATATAAGCTATAAATTAGATCCGGCTTATGTTACAGTAACAATAAAGAAAAAAATTAGTGAAAAAAGAAATATTTCATATGAATTATTAAATGAAGATAAATTAAATGAAAAATTCTCTGTATCCGATGTAACATTAGATCAGACAGAAGTTGTTGTTAAAGGATCAGAAGATACATTAGAAAAAATTGCTACAGTAAAAGCTTTAATTGATTTAGGTGATTCAAAATTCACAGAAGCAATCACTTATGAAATTGATAATTTACCTTTAGTCGCGTACGATAAAGAAGGAAGAGTATTAGAAGATGTAGAAATTGTTCCTCAAACAGTTGGAGCAAGCATTTCATTTAGTACTTATAAAGCAACTGTTCCAATTGTTGTAACAACAACTGGCAACTTAGTAGCTGGTAAAGCGATTTCATCAATTACAATTAATGGTCAAACAGAATATACCGTTGACATATATGGCGAGAAAGAAGATATTGATAAAATAACTAGTGTTCCAGTCACGGTAAATATTGAAGGTCGAGGTTCAGGAGGAGCCTTAACCTACAACGCAAGTATCTCAAAACCTACAGGAGTTCGTTCGATAAGTGAAAGTGACGTTCAAATCGTTGTATCTTTTGGTGAAGAAAAACAAAAAACCATTGATATAACCAATATTCGCGCAAAAAATTTATCAAGTGGATTAACTGTAAATCGAACAAATAATAATCCGATTTCGGTTCAAGTAAAAGGGGTTCAATCAGTTATCGATTCGATTACAGCTGACAATATCTCCGCCTATATTGATTTAACAAATTATACTGCTGGAACATATGATGTAGATGTCAAAATTGAAAATAATGACCCAAAAGTAAATTATGTTGTATCTAGTCAAATAAATATTGTAATTACAGGAAGTTAAGGGAATACCTTACTTTCTTTTTTTTAACAATAAAATATTTAAAAAACAGCAATGTTAAAATAAGTTGACAAATTTCCAAGTCAAAAGTATAGAGTGCAACCAAAAGAAACGATATAATGAATACGGAAATGAGGAATATTTATGAATATTGGAGAAAAAATTTTACAATTAAGAAAAAAAGAAGGAATGAGTCAAGAAGAATTAGCCGAAAAACTAAATGTTACAAGACAAACCATCAGCAAATGGGAAACGAACCAAAGTGCCCCAGATTTCGAAAAAATTATTCCACTATGTGAAGTTTTTAACATCAAAGCCGATGAATTGCTTCGTGGGGAAATTGAAGAAAAAGATCAAACTGATGATAAAATCATCCGAAAAAAAACAGCTTTAAAAGTAAGCATCAGTGTTTTTCTTTATTTTTTAGCCATCATTTGGCTTATATCTATGTCAACAAATACATGGTTAAGTGAAGAATTAATGGTAAGCATTTTCCTATTTATCTGTGCCATTGCAACCGTCATTCTAATTTATCATTTCATGACATTACCTAAAGAAGAAAAAGAGGAAAAAAAATACGAATGGTTAGATGACTTAATCACTCTAGCTTTTACAGCTATTTATTTACTTATAAGCTTCATAACAATGCATTGGGAAATCACCTGGATTATTTGGATAATATATGCTCTAGTACTTGAAATAATTCATTTGGTTTTAAAAGTAAAGGAGAGCCGAAATGAAAAATAAAAAAGGTATATGGTTCCTAATCATTTTCTTGTCCATTGTCGTTGTAGCAATTACAAGTGGCTTAATCGTCTATTTAACAAACCCAAACATTGCTTTTTCTATTTATCAAAAAAGTGAAGTTCTTGAAGAAAAAAGTTATACTCTTGACGAAATTAACGACATCAAAATAGACGTTACCTCTTCAAACATAAGGGTAAGCAAACAAGAGACATCTAATATAATAGTTAAAATAACAGGTTATAAGAAAAATCAATATTCCCTAAATTTAAAACAAGAAGAATTAGAAATAAAAAAAGATAAAGGATTTTTATGTTTTGGTTTCTGTACAGGAAAAGAAGAAATTGAAATCTTCTTGCCTCAAGATAACACAATTTCTTTAACCTTGCAAACAACAAGCGGAAAAATAGAAATTGAAGATTTTTCAAATAGTTCTATAAACGCCCAAACTACAAGTGGGGACATAAATATTAAAAATGCTTCCATTATGAATATCACTTCCACAAGCGGAGATATTCAAATTGAAAATATTTCCAAAGGAAGTTTAAAAAGTACATCTGGAGATATTACGATAGATTCATACCAAGCAGAAGAAAATGGAAGTATCACTACCACAAGTGGGGATGTTAGAATAGAAAAAGTTCAAAATGCTTATCTAGAGACCACAACAAAATCTGGAGACATAGATATCAAAAATCAAGACCGCTTCGCGCCTTATACAATTTTTATTACTACGACGTCAGGAGATATTAAAGGATAAAAAAAACAAACAAAAATTTTGTTTGCTTATTCAAATGGATGTGAATCAATGTGATGAAATAAAATCCCGATACTCACAAGACCACTAATTCCAACTAACGAATAAATAATTCTAACCATAACAGAACCTTCTTCAAAAATTGCTGTTACCAAATTAAAATCAAAAAGTCCGATTAGTCCCCAGTTAACCGCTCCAATAATCGCGAATACTAGGCAAATCTTATAAATAATTTCCATATATTCCCGTCCTTTCAATACTATTATGGAAAAGAATAAGATTTTTATTCATAAAATTATTTTTTTCAAAATATAGTTAATTAGAAAAGGAATGTGGTGAATTTTGAAAAAATTATTAGTAGCATTGCTTTCATTAACTTTGTTAGCGAGCGGTTGTGGAAAATCGACAACAGAAAATGTAGTCAAAGATTTTACCTCTAAAGTAAATGATAGCAAAAGTTATACTTTAAAAGGAAATATGGAAATCTATGCGGATGAAGAGACATTTACGTATAGTTTAGAAATCAATTTCTTAAAAGATTATTTCTATAAAGTAAAAATGGTCAATCAAACAAATAACCATGAACAAATAATCTTAAGAAACGCTGATGCTGTCTATGTCATAACGCCATCACTAAATAAAAGCTTCAAATTTCAAAGCGAATGGCCAGACAATTCAAGCCAAGCATACATTTTAAAATCTATAACAAGTGATATGAATAACGATACGGAATCAAGCGTTGAAGAAGTTGATGGCAATTTTGTGATAAAATCCAAAGTAAATTATCCAAATAATCCTGAACTAGCTTATCAAAAAATTACAGTAGACAAAGAAAATAAAATAAAAAAGACGGAAATATATGATGAAAAAGATGCTTTAAAAATGAAAGTGACATTTACAAGCGTAGAATATAATACAAACTTAAAAGAAGAAGATTTTAAACTCGAACAATACATAAAAGAAGAAAGCACTGAAAACAATTCAACAACAAATCAAAATAACAATAAAGAAGAATGTACAGATGAAGAAACTTGTAAAGAAGAACAAGAATGTACAGATGAAAATTGTGAATCTAAGAATGCTCCATGTGAAGGCGATGCTTGCGATGAAGAAACAGGGGCTATAGAAAACATATTATATCCATTATATGTCCCAAGTAATACCTACCTTTCAAGTAGCGACCGAGTAGAAACAGATATTGGAGATCGTATTATCTTAACCTTTGGTGGAGAGAAAAACTTCGTATTAGTTGAAGAGGCATCTGTTATGGCTGAAGAATTTGAAATAATTCCTGTTTATGGAGACCCATTAATTGTAAACGATACCATTGGTGCATTAGGTGCAAATTCCCTTTCATGGACTAAAGATAACATTAGCTACTATCTAGCTGGTAATGACCTAACAACAGCTGAGCTACTCGCTATAGGTGAAAGTATAGGCTATAATAATCAAACTGTAAGTGCTGAAAAATAGTAAAAAATAAGAAACAAACCTCAAAAACTATCGTAATAAAAAAGTACGATAGTTTTTATATATAAAAAATAGCGATTAGTCAAAGCAAACAAAGAACATTTTGACTTAAAAAAATTGCATTTTAAACTGCTTTTATGTATAATACCATTAGGTGAAGCAAAATGAAAAAACAAAAAATAACATATAAAACAGAAGAATTTGAAGAAATGAAAAAATTTATAATCGTTTTATTAGTCGTAGTTATCCTAATTATAGGAATATATTTTCTAAGCAAATTTGTTGTAAAACATAACGCTTCCTTACTAACTTATCAAGAAGGAACAATTGAAACTGACACGATTATTGTTGGAACTTTATTAAATAGGCCAGAAGAAGAATACTACGTTTTAGCCTACGATAGCACTTCAAATCAAGCGTTAGCATACACAACATATGCAAGTTATTACACAAGTGAAAAAGAAGAACCAATAAAAGTATATTATTTAGATTTAAATGAAGGATTTAATAAAGCGTACTATGTAACAGAAAATAGTAATCCTAAGGCAACTAAAATAACAGATTTAAAAATTCAAGATGGAACACTCATTAAGATAAAAAATGGAAAAATTGTCAAATATCTGGAAGGGGCAACTAAAATAGCCGAAGAACTTAAAGTAGAGGAGGAATAACTCCTCTTTTCAAACGCTAAAAAATATGATAAGATTTTGAAAGGTAAGGTGATAGATTTGAAAAAAGTCTTTCAAGGATTCACATTAAAAACAGTTAGTATCATCATTATTATCACGGCGATCGTAACAAGCTTAACTACTGGAATCATCATATATAATAATAACAAAGTTATTTTAGGTGGTGCTGACTGGATAAAAGATGATGCATTACAAGAATTCTTAAAAATATATAATAGTTTAGATGAAGATTACTATGAAAATATAAATAAAACAGAAATGGTTGATGCCGCTATTGAAGCAATGGTTGATTACCTAGGTGAAGAATATTCCATTTATTTAAACCAAAACGAAACAGATAGTCTATCAGATCAATTAAGCGGGAAATTTACAGGAATCGGAGTATCGATAGGAGTAGGAAATGAAATCGTGAAAGTCTATGAAGATACTCCAGCGAGTCGTGTTGGAATAGAAGAACAAGATGTAATTATTAACATTAATGGAATTGATACTGCTGAAAAAACAACGGCGGAAGTAGCAAATTTAATTGATAAAACAAAAGAAAATACGGTTACAGTTATTCGGAATGGTGAAGAAATGACTTTTCAAGTAACAGCAGAATATATTAATGAACCTTTAACAACGACAACATATCAAAGAAATGACCAAAACATTGGCTACATATATGTTGAGTCTTTTACAAATACAGTTGGTGAAGAATTTCAAAAATCTTTAAAAGAATTAGAAGGAAAAAGTATTAATAGCCTAATTATTGATTTACGAGGAAATACGGGAGGTTACTTAAAAGGGGCTACAGATATCGCAAGTATGTTTATAGAAAAAGGAAAAATATTATATATACTAGAAAATAAAGATTCGAAAGAATCTTATTATGACGAAACAAACGAACATAGAAGTTTACCAATCGTTGTTTTAATAGATGGTGGATCAGCTAGTGCTAGTGAGGTTTTAGCTGGGGCATTAAAGGATAGCTATGGAGCTACTTTAGTTGGAAACCTATCTTATGGCAAAGGAAAAGTGCAACAAACAAACAAGTTAGAAGATGGTAGTATGGTTAAATATACTATAGCTAAGTGGCTCAGACCAAACGGGGAATGTATTGATGAAATAGGAATAGAACCGGACTATGAAATTAAATTAGAACAAGATGAAGAAGGAAATTATATTGATACGCAGTTAGAAAAAGCATTGGAACTATTAAGTTAGTTCTTTTTTCTTGTCTAAAAATTTTGTATAATAAAAAAAGAAAGCGGAGTAATTATGAATATAAAAAAAGGAGACAGATTAAAAATAGAGTGCTACAAACATAATGGTTTTTTAGATCGAACAAGTGATGAAGCAACTGTTATTTATGTTGATCAAGATTCACTAGTTGTAGCAAATAACCATACAAAATTAACAGAACACGATGGAAAAAGCCACACAACGAGTGAACCAGCAGTACTGTTTTTTTACAAAAATAAATGGTATAACATTATAGGACAATTGAAAAAAAATGGATTATTTTATTATTGTAATATTGCCACACCATATATAATTGATGGAAAAACTATAAAATATATTGATTATGACTTGGATTTAAGAGTTTTTCCAGATGGCGGTTTTAAAGTGCTAGATAGAAATGAATATCGATATCATAAAAAAATTATGAGATATACGAAAGAATTAGATTTTATTATTGAAAAATCTTTACAAGAATTAATTGATTTAAAAAAAAGCAGAAAAGGACCATTTGAGCCAAATGTGGTAATGACGTATTATAAAAAATTCAGAGAAATAGAACTAAACAATCAAGACTATGATTAATAGTAAGGAAATGAATAAAAAATAATAAAATTTAACATTATTAAAAGGAAGAATAAAACGGAACTATTATAGAAGAAAAGCACATGAATATTTTTACTAATAATTAAGATAGCAAAATTCTTAAATTTATCAAAAAAATTTTAAAAAGTTAAATAACGGTTGAATAAAAAAGTAAACACACGTAAATAAAAGAAAAAGAAAACTATCGATAAAATAAGAAAAATCGATAGTTTTTGCTTGTAAAAAAGATAAAAATAGAGTAAATTAAAGGACATGAACGAGAA
>CALVUM010000070.1 GCA_944363605.1 uncultured Bacilli bacterium | reverse complement strand
TTTTTATATCAAAAACACTCGCATGATTTTCACTTGCATAACTCTCTCCCTTAGCCAAGACTTCCTTAATCTTACTATCATATATATTTTCATTGATACCTTCTCTTACTCCATTATAGATAGGTACAGCAATTAATAATACCACAGTAAGTATCACTATAGTAGCCATGATTTCTACCAGTGTAAATCCTTTATTCATATTCTCACCTATTTTCATAATATCATAAATTCATTCAAAAAAATAGATAAGAAATACTACAAAAAAAACAAATGTAGCAGCATAGTTACATTTGTTAATTTTAACCGAATTTTAAATATCTCATACAATACTATAGGTGATCTTATGAAAAGAAACTGTAATAATAGTTTTTTTGGAGTCCTTATCATCTTCGGTTTAGGAATATTAATTTTTTATCAATTAATTATCACTTTTATTTTACCAATTCGTTTTAATATTTTTATTCTTTTAGTAGAAATTTTTTTACTTTTGTTCTTCTTGTACAGAATAATATGGCCGTATTAAATTTTCTGTTTTAAAAACATAATCTAACACTTCTCGAATTTTTTTTACTCTTTCAAATTCTGAACCTTTTTCATAAAATTTTAAAGGTAAAGAAATCACTAAAAAGAAAAGTTGTCTTTCTTCATCACTCCATGGACAAATACGAAAATACTCTTGTAATAAAACTTCAAAATTCAAATCAAAATAAGAACAATGATAAAAGTTAAGCAAATCTAAAACAGGTGTGTCCTGACGGCTTTTTTCCCAACTAAGCAAACAATCTTTATTACATTTATGATAATGTTCCAAACTTAAATGATTATGAATTTGGCAAACACGATATTTCCTTAAATTTTGAACTTTTTGATACCAAATTTCTAATTCATGAGAAGCAAAATCTAGTGAAGAAAAAATCTTAGAAATATTTCTTAATAACAAATATTCGCTTGGAGAAGGATAAACACTTTTAAAATAACGTTCATACAAATCCGTATAAAAATAACGCAGATATTCAATTTGTTCTACAATATTTTCATAAATTTGCTTAAAATTATCCTCATTTACTTCTCGATAGTAAGTAGTTTTTTGATGAAGAAGAGCAACCACTTTCATAAAATCCATCGCTTTTTGTTCTTTAGGCATTTTTGTATCTGGAACATATTCAAAAACGTTAATTCCTTCTCTTGTATCATCAAGAAGTGATGGATAATTTAAAAAACCACGACTTTCTAAATACTGATATAAAGACCGAAGGTCTTTTTCTTTTTCTTTAACAACAACATTTCCACTTGTGGATTCTAAAATATGAGCACGCCCAAAGATAGTATAACGATACGGCTTATAAATATCTTTAATAACGTGTAAACTACGGTTATTCATTTTCAGATGGAATAAGTACTTTTTCTCCAGGTGTTAAATTACTTAAATCATTATAATCTGTTAAAAGATTCATATTTGAATTATACATTGTACAAATTGTTTCAACAGTTTCCCCTTCTTTAACCATATGAATATGATATGTTGTATATTCACTATCTGCATCAATATTTTGCATCAAAACATCCTCACTTTCTTTAACAATTTCTACTTCTTCTGTTTGATTTCGTTCTTCATTATTTTCATCTTCCTCTGTTTTTTCTAAATCACTATCTTCTTTGATTTCTTCATCTACTTCTGTTTCTACATCTTCTTCTTTTCTTTCTTCCATCATTTTTAAAATTTCTTCGGAATCAACTTCTACAGGAACATCTAAAGTTTCTTCTTCCTCTACCTCTTCTACTTTTTCATTTCCTTCAAGCTCTAATTCAATATGGACAGTAATTTTACTATCATCTACCATATCATAAGCAAAATCACTAATCTCAATTGTAATAGAATCTTTATCTAAATTATCCGGAACTTCAATAGTAAAGGGAATCTTGAAAGAAAAAGGAGTAACATTTACACTTATTTCATGGCTCTTATAATCTCCCGATATAAACAAATCCCCCACAACACTTCCGTCTTCCACCGTAAATTCTCGTTCTAAAGAAATACTTGTAATTTCTTGAACTTTAGCATTAAAATCTAATTCTTTAGTAAAAGGTATTACGCTTTTCATTTAACCATTCCTTTCTAAAAAAGAATATGTTATAAAATTTAAAAAAATCACTAAATTTGTGATTCTTTAAAAAGTTCGGGATGTTTTTTAAAAAATAAAGAAAAAGCTAATTGCAACTCATCAAAACTTGCTATCTCTTCTAAAAAAACTTCATTATTTAAAACAACTCTTTTCCTTACTAAAATTTTTTCGGTATCCTCTTTTAAAGCTAAAAAAACAAATATATCTTGATTATAAGAAATTTTATCTAAAATCAAATATTCTTTTTGATCATCTAAAGTAACAACGTTAACTGTTATATTTTCATTCATCTTTTTAACTCACTTTCTGTATCTGCATATTTTTCAATAACTTCTCTTTTTTGATTTTCCCTATACCACGCTTCTTTCATATCATTTAAATAATCTTCCTGCGTTTCATATCCCAAACTATGAATATATTCTAAAGCTGTATCTGCTTCAGTAAAATTATCAGATAGAGCGTTTACAATTCGATCATCATTTTGATATGCATTATCAGTTGAAGCCTCTAAAACAGCTGCTAAAAGAGCATCTCCCTGTAATCTTCCAAATTCTAAAGTATAGTTTTCAATATCCTTTGCCATTCCATAATGATCATATTGAGGTTCTGAAACTTCTGTATATCCATTTTTCGCACGATGGGTATTTTCTGAAACAATTTCTAACGCTTTATTTGATATGGGCATAAAAGCCTCGTTTACTTTCATAGAATGATCTAGATCCTCTGCGATATTTTTTACATTTCCAGCCACATTTACAGCAACAAACAAAGAAAAACCAGCAACAGTAACAAACTTTTTCACACTTTTTTGAATTTTTTCTCTTTCAATTTTTTCTCGTCTTTCTTGTAAAATTTTATTTCGAAAAATTTCCTCTTCTTTTTGTTTTTTCCAAGATCCAACTGGAGCCACTTCAAGTTCTTTAGCCATTTTTATCACCTAACACAAGGGTAAAATATTTTAAAAAAACTGTCAACGCATTTTCGAAAAACTTTACGTATTATGGACTTTAAACTAAAATTTTGCTAAAATGAATATACTAGTTAAGAGGTGAAAAAAATGAACAAATCTGTTTTTAAAGCATACGATATCCGTGGAAAATATCCCGAAGAAATTAACGAAAGTGTTGCTTATACAATTGGTAAAAGTTATGGCAGTTATTTAAAAAAGTTTTTAGGAAAAAATAAATGTGTTATTGGTATGGATAATAGGCTGTCTTCAAAAAGTTTAAAAACCGCTTTAAAAGAAGGATTGCTAGATTCTGGTATTAATGTTATTGATTATGGAGAAATTACTACTCCAATGCATTATTATACTAGATATATAGAAAATACTTACGGAATTATGGTTACAGCAAGTCATAATCCAAAAGATGATAATGGATTTAAATTTTCTTTTGATCCTGTTGCAAATGCACGAGGAGAAATGATTGAAGACTTTAAAGATTTTACTTTCAAAGAAGATTTCTTAGAAGGAAAAGGAATGTATGAAACAAGAGACATTAAAAAGGCATACTTAAAATATTTACAAGATAATATTAAAATGAATCCCAAAAAAATAAACGTTGTATTTGATCCAGGAAATGGCGTGACTGCAACGATTATTAAAGATGCTATCTCTCTTTTTCCAAACATTAATCCTACGTACATATGCGCAGAAAGCGATGGAACGTTTCCAAACCATCATCCAGATCCAGCAGTCGAAGAAAACATGCAAATGTTAAAAGAAAAAGTTATTGAAACAAAGGCCGATCTAGGAATTGCATTTGACGGAGACGGAGATCGTTTAGGAATTATTGATGAGAACGGAAAGTTTATCATGGCCGATCAATATTTAATTGTAGCTGTTAGAGATTTGATATCTCAAGTAAATAATAAAACTTTTCTATGCGATGTGAAATGTTCAAAAAGCCTAATCGATGAAATAGAACGTTTAGGCGGAAAAGTTTACATGAGTAGAACCGGTACAAGCTTTACAGAAGCAAATACCAAAGAAAAGAATATTCCTCTTGGTGGAGAGTTATCCGGCCATATATTCTTTAATGATCGCGGTCCAGAAGTTTGCAGTGCAATATATGCTGCTCTAAGATTTATAGAAATTCTATCAAAAACTGAAAAAACATTTAGTCAATTACTAGAAGGAACCATTCCTTATCTTTCTACTCCTGAAATAAAGATTCCATGTTCAAATGAAACAAAATTTCAGATTGTAGAAAAAGTACATGAATATGTAAAAGAAAAACAATATAACTATACAAATATAGATGGTGTTCGAGTAAATTTTCCGAATTCATGGGTTTTAGTAAGAGCAAGCAATACTGGTCCAAATTTAACTCTAAGATTTGAAGCAACAACTGAACAAGAATTAATAGAAAAACAAAAAGAATTTACTGAATTAGTTAACGATTTAACCAAGTAAATTCTTTTTTTATATCAATCTAAAACAACGCGGAAACTAAAATTGTTTACTCGCCCCTGTTCTTGATGAAATGCAAACACTCCTGCATACGTTCCAATAGGATAATCTCCTCCACGTAGAAACCACGGATTACTAGACCAAACAAAACGCGAATAATTCGTATACCAACTACCTATTTGCCTTGTAACGTCAAAATAAATCCTATTCGCAAAAGGGCCTGTTTCACCAGTTGCATCGCCCAAAATTCCTCTTTGATATTCTGTATTACTTAAAGAATAAGAATAAACATCATAATATTTATTTTCTGGAAAATCATAACCATCACTTTTATTTTCCCCACTATATAAAGATCCATTAAATCCCGAATTTTCACTTTCACTTCTTCCACTCATCGGTTGTCCATTTTGATCTACCATAACTCCCATCACATATTCCCAAGCTCCACCACTCATATCATAAATTCCTGTAATATTTCCTGTAGTACTAGCTAAAACACTATTAGGATAAGCAGTATTACAAGACCCATCATTACAATATCGATTACATTCTTCATTATTCCCAGTAATACCACAGCTTGGTTCAACATTTCCTTGATAGCCTGTAACATAATCTGAATTATTATTGATTCTCACACTTGTGGTACTTCCATAGGCACTATGTTGTAAAAAAGCTACTGCTCCCCATTCCGTATTCTTCATCATATGACTATCTAAATTTCTTTGATAATTATATGAACTATAGAATGCATTTGCTACTTGTATTCCTCGCCAACTATAAGTGTTCGGTTTAATAACCACTTTACTTGAATCATTCACATTTTGTTCGGCTTCTGTTAGAGTAGTTGCTCCATCATAGCCAGTTTCAAATTTGCCAACCCAGAAGCCTGTTGATGGAATACTTATAAATGCAGGATGAGTCATGTAGTCTCCAACGTTGCAGTTCCCACTTGCTCCACTTAACATTGGTGTTGTACATTCTCCTTCTCTTTCATCTAAGGTTGTGTAATTCCCAAATATTATAGGTATTTCATGAACTTTACTTGTATCAATAGCAGTTAAACTATCATAGTTTCCTAAATCCCATAACTGATATCGGTATCTTGGGATCCAGACAAAATAACTTTCTATAACACTCTCTGGTATCGTATCTCCAATAGTATAACTATTTGCTGTACTTTCATCTTTTAAGATAATTGCATTCGCCCAATTTTTCTTTTCATAACTATACCATTCACTTTTTACATTAGCTTTTTTAACAGTCCCATCTTCCTCGATTGTTACAGCTATTAA
>CALVUM010000069.1 GCA_944363605.1 uncultured Bacilli bacterium | reverse complement strand
CTTTTAATTCTTTTGCTAAGTCTTTATCTATATCTGCAAGTATTCTAGTGTATTTATTCTTAGCCCACAATCTTTCTTTTTCATAATTCCTCGCCATAATTTTTTCTCCTTTTTTGTTTTATTATATCATACTTGTACGAGTAATACAATACTTAATACAAAATAAAACAAAAAGTTATAATAAAATATATAATAAATGCAAATACTAAAGAAGAGGTGTTTGCATGCAAGTAGAATTAATAATTAAACAAGTAAGAGAAAGAAAAGGAATAAGTTTAAGAGAACTAGAGGATTTAACTGGAATAGACAGACAAAGATTATCTAATATAGAAAATAAAAAAGTAGAGTTAGAAAATATTTCTTTTATAGAGATGTTAGTTATTGCAGAAAATTTGGCGGTAAAAATTACAGAACTATTTATCGTTAGACACATTGAAATACAATATATACAAGCGATAAAATATCAAAATGACTAAAAGCCACTTTTGTATTAAAAATGCATTTCATATATAAAAAATACATTTTCATATATATAATATAATGTTTTGTTATAATTATTTTATAATCCATATAGAAGCTTCTAAAAAAATAATATAAGGAGAATTTTACATGGAAAAAGATGTAGTAAAATATTTAAGAGAAAAAAGGAAAAGTGAGCAATTCATATCATTAATCTTGAAAATCTGCAAGAACAATGATATAATAGAAAAAAATTGTTTAGTATTACTGGATGAAGTGTGTCAAAAGGTGTGTCAAAATGGGGATTAAATACGAATAATTACAGCAAATAAGCATAATATAAGAGAATGACGAACAAGACTGAAAATCCCCGTGTCAGTGGTTCGATTCCACTTCGAGCCACCAACGAATGGCAATACTTAAATTAATTTAAGTATTGCCATTCAAAATTGTAATAATGCAGGAATTTCAAATGAATTTATTGAATTTATGCTTAAAGTTATAGATGAAGCTGTAGATGGAATGATTTTAACTTCTAACAAAGAAACTACACAAGAAACTACACAAGAAAAAATAATCAATTTAATTAAGAAAAATCCAAGTATTACACAAGAAGAAATGGCCAAAGCCATTAACTTAACAAGAGATGGTATATCATATAACATGAAAGTTCTAAAAGAAAAAGGAATTATTGAAAGAGTTGGTTCTACAAAGAATGGAATTTGGAAAATATTAAAATAAATTATAAAGCAACAGCAGACTGGAACGACCAGCCTGCTATTTTAGTAATGGCTAGAAAAATAAGCAATTTAAAGATAAGTAAGAAAATATCTATAGGATAATATTTTCAAAACTTTTTCAACATAGGATAACACATAAAAAATTACACATACTATTAACATCTTACAATATAGGAGGTTAAATATGTCTACCAAAACAAATAATAAAAAATCTAAACAAAAAGCTAATATAAAAAAAGAAATAAAAGAAAGTTACAAGATGGGAAAAAAGTATTATGAAGAAATAGAAAAAACGCATAAAGAACTCTAATAAAAGGGTTCTTTTTACATTGGAGGAATTTTGTGGTATAATATAAAAGGATGTAAGATTAGAGAGGAGCAGAATATGGGATTAGAAGGAATAAAATTAAAACCAGAAAAAATGGATTTACACATACATACAAGCCATGGAGATAAAAAGTATTTAACTCCAGAAGAAATATTACAAAGAGCAAAACAAAATGGAATAAGTATTATCTCATTTACAGATCACAACACATTAGGTGCCTATTTAGAATTACGAGAGAAATATACAGCAGAAGAAATAGAAGCTAAATTTGGTGTAAAAATAATTGTAGGAGTAGAAGTAAATTCTAAAGTTCGGAGACAAGTGTAGAGACTTGTTAGTATACAATATATCAGATATTGATGGCTTTCAAGAATGGTTAAAATCAAATACGGGCTTAGACAAAAATTTACAAGTACAAACTGAACAATTGGAATATTATAAGAAAAAGGCAAAAGAAATGGGCTTGCTATTTGATAAAAATATAGCTGTAACAAAAGAACAACCTTGGGCAGGTGCAGCAATGGCTATAGCTTTAAGCAAATATGAAGAAAACTACAATGTAATTCCAGAGAAAATTTTAAATGATAGAACGCTATTTTTTATGAAATACTGTATAAATCCAAATTCACCATTGTTTTTTGATATAAGTAAATACAAACCTACAATTGAAAAATTAGGAGAAGCGGTGCAACAATTTGGTGGAATTATATCACAAGCACATCCAGGTGCATATTTAGAAGAGGAAACACAAGAAGCAATGGACAGACTGCTAGAAGAAGGACTAAAAAGAGGAGCTACTCTTGTTGAAGGATACAATTGTTTTAATCAAATAGGTCATAAATATGGAACAC
This sequence comes from uncultured Bacilli bacterium, assembly GCA_944363605.1. Classification (GTDB taxonomy): domain Bacteria; phylum Bacillota_I; class Bacilli_A; order RF39; family UBA660; genus Ventrenecus. Next base: position 557 of record CALVUM010000069.1, on the reverse strand, counting down.
TTGCATGTAATTTTGCAAAAAGAAATAACTTATACATAACTGGAGGAACAGACTTTCACCAAGAAGGAGATATAACATATACACAAGGAAATAGCGGAATAGAACCAAGATACTCAAATATAGGTGTAATGAATAATGGTGAACTAGGTAACTTTATTCCAGCAGACAATATAAGAAACTGGGCTAAATTTTGGACAGTAACCAGAAAACAAGAAAAAATAATGAGCCAAGAACAAGAAAAATAGAGACAATTCATAAATTTTAGATAAAATTTGTTATCATTTACTCTAAAAAAAACTGATATCACTCTGTAGCTAAAAGCAGAAATTATATGTTCTTTTCGAAAGAAAATAATCAAACAGCCTGCTGCTCAACTCGTGACCTGCATAGACCTTTTGATTTTTTCTTGAGAAAAAACATATAATTTCTACTTTTGGCGGATTATATGTCTTTAAGTCGGAAAGCTGACCAATTTTTTTATAAAAATCCTTAAACCTATTGTAAAAAAATAAAATATATAATAGAATAATAAAAAAACAAAGGAGGGTATTTTATGA
>CALVUM010000068.1 GCA_944363605.1 uncultured Bacilli bacterium | reverse complement strand
TATTGGTGCCCGAGGCCGGACTTGAACCGGCACGAGTTATTACACTCGCAGGATTTTAAGTCCTGTGCGTCTACCTATTCCGCCACTCGGGCAGGCACTTGTCTTATCACTAAGACTTCTTCATTATAATATGTAAAAAGAAAATAATCAAGTATTTTTTCTTTCTGCTAACAAAAAAATGCTATTTTTCCTCAATTTTATCAATATTATACTCTTTTATCTTCTCATCCATCCAAATTGGTAACTGTTTTTTTAAAGGAGCAAAACCATGATCAATTAAAGAATCTTTTTGTAAAGCGTATTCTGTATTTTTAATACTACATTTCATCTTTTTCTCTTCTTCATCTATATTTAGTATAACACACGGGACTATATCTCCTAGATCTGCATATTCTGTAACATCTTTGACAAAGCTTTCACTAAGCTCGGAGATATGGATTAAGCCCGTATATCCATTTTCAAAAGATAAAAATATTCCATATTTCTCAAAGCCTGTTACTTTTCCTTTAATCATATCGCCAATTTTATATTCATTCATTTTTTTCACCACTTATCTTTATTATAAATGATTTTTCTTTACTTGTTAAGCCAGAAATTTTATAATAAGTATTGAGGTGCGAAATGGAAAATATTGAAAAACAAATTCAAGAAAAAATAGATGATATTCGAGTATTTTTAAATATTGAAGGTGGAGACATAGAATATATTAAATATGAAGATGGATATGTTTACGTAAAGCTATTAGGCCAATGTGCTAATTGTGGATTTTTAGATATTACTTTAAAGGAAACGATTGAAGCTTATTTGCAAGAGGAAATTCCAGAAATAAAAGGAGTTATAAATGTCGGTTTATAGCTCTTTTTTTATAATCCAATCAATTCCTTCAATTGGGGCATAATTTCTGATTAAATACCAAGCTTCTTTTAAAAACTTTTCTTGTTTAGGAATTGCATCAATAATCGGCAAAAGCTCTTCTTCATTTTCGTCTTTATTAATTATTCTCTCATGCAAATCAAAATAATAAGATGGATAAAGAAGTCTTGCGTATAACATGCTTAAACTGTATAAATCCGGATGTCTTAATTCGATAAATGCTTTTAATTCAATTAAAGGAAGCTCATCTTCTTTAAAAACCATATTTTTTAGGTATTCTGCTACATCTCGTACTTCTAAATCAAAAATAAAGTTTAAAGGATTATCATAATTTAAGCGAAAATTTGGAAAAGTTATTCGCCGATGCGAAAGGACAATAGGCATATTTATGGGTCTTGCTATTTTACTTACATTATTTACATAGCAAACCGCATTCTCTGCTAAACCTACAAAATAACTAAAACTATTTAGAATAATTGGATATTTTTTGCCCATTTCTGAAACTTGATATTCCAGATAATCGATTTTTTCACTCCATAATCTTCCCCATTCATTTCGATACAAACTATTTTTTTTAGCGTTTAAAATCACTTTTTGATTTCGTTCTAAAATATCTGTCAAACTATATTCATGTAAGGGATTATCTACTTCTACTAAAACATAGGCTTCATTATTTACTAGAGTAATAAAGGAGCCTTCTATATTAGATATAAAAGAAAATATTGGAATTTGTTTTTGCTCTAACTCATTTATAACATCTAAGAGTTCTTGAAATTCTTCTTTAGTTCTTCTTACTTTTGTAAAATAATAACTTTTTTCATTGTACTCAAAAACAGAATATTCAGTATATTCTTTTATATTTTCGACATTAAGATGATAGGCATACAATATATTTTCTTTCATATTAAAATATATGAAAAAAAGCTCAAGATATGTTCTTAAACTTAAGCAACTCTTGCTAAGACTGGACCATTTTGTTCCATATTTTGTCCCACTACTTCACTCATTGGAGCTGGTTGTGGAATAGGTGATGGCATAACTCCCATAGGTTGTAAATCAATTGCTGGTGGTGCTTCGTTTGGAATATTACCTACTGTCACCGTTGCATCTTGAATTTCAGGCGTAGCACTTAAAGATGCAGGCATCTCTTGCTCTAAAACTGTTCCAGGAGTAGGAACTTGCATAACACTTGTTGAGCCTAAATCTATCATTGGTTCTGATATTATAGGTTGATTATTTCCTTGGTTATTCATTATTTTTTTTTTCGTATTTTTTTCTAGAAATGTTGCAACTGCATCTAACGCTTGACGTTTTGCAGTATCAAAAATTGCTTGAATTTCTTTTTGTAATTCAGCATTCGCAGCCATTTGTTCGCGATAATCATCTTCTATTTCAGTAGTTGTTGCTTGTTCTAAAGTTTTTGTTTCTTCTAATTTCATATCTATTGGATTATTTATTGCCTCAGGTATATCAAGTATATTTTGAGATTCATTTGAAACAGGTTTTATATCAATATCAGAACCTACTCCTTCCATTGAGACACTTACTGGTGTAGGTTCTACGGATTCTTGTAAAATTCCTTCTACTTGCATAATTGAAGAATCAGGCATATTTGTAGTTGCTAATTCTTCTTTATTATTCATTCCTGTAGGCACTGCAACACCTTGCTTTGCTGTTTCAATAATAAGTGGAGCCATTTCTTCTTTAGGCTCTTGTGCTGTTGGCATATCCACTATTGTAGCATTTTGGGTAATTTGTTGTTCATTATTCACCATTGAAAGAACTTTTGGATCATTTTTTAAGGTATTTAATCCTGCTAATTGATCTGCATTCACAGCCATTAATTTAGGATAACCCGCTGCTGCTTGCAATCCTTCGGTAAATTTGTTTGAATTTATATAAATAATATTTGTATTCATTATTCCACACCTGCCACATTATAATTTTTTTTAATAATGTCAATTATGACACCTTTTACTTCACTCCATGCCGCATCATCTAATATTGGTTGATATAATCCATCTTTTTCCCAATAAAAACTTAATACATTATTTCCATTATTCATTTGTTCAGTATCCACGATTAAAATGGGAACATTTTTAATATTTGGACGTGTATCATCTGTACATTTAAAATGACAAACAACTTTTTTTTCTTCTTTTTCACCATTTGGTCCAATTAAAGTTATTTTTTCTTCCATTTTTTATCCCTCTATTCTGAAAAGATTATAGCAAATTTAAAAAAAATAAGCAACAGCTATTACTTACTTTTTGTTATTTTTCTCTACTTAAAATGAAATAACGGCATGCTGGTGCACAGTAATTTTTAAGATATTCCTCTACATGGTCAATGTCATTAATTTCTTTAAAATTTTTATTCGTTTTACTATTAAAACCTTTTAATCTTAACTTTCCATATGCCCAGTCTCCCACTATATAATCATAAGAATCAAAATATTCGGTCATTTTCTTCTCTAATTCCTCTTTATCAATAGCATCTTTTTCATTTTTCATAATAAGATATTTTTGTTCATTTATTGTAATATATTGCATGATGTTTCCTTTCTAAAAATAGTTTATAGCAATTAAAATGGTAATAAAAATGGCTGTTGCGGCAATGCTTGCAAAAAGCAAAAAATCAACATATCCATTACCAGTTGTAATTCTGTTTCCATATCTTTTATAGTAATTTACTGCTTTATCTAACAATTCCTTACTATTTGGAGAATTGGAATCCACTCTAAAAAAGCGAAAAATTTGATCATTAACAGCTTTTAAATCTGTATCATTTAAATTATTTACTTGATTCATGTTATATCCTAATAGGATGTATGCATCTGTATTTAATGTTTCTCGTTTTACTGGTTCTAGAATGAAATTATGATTTATTTCATAAATTTTACTATTTAAATAGCCAATAATTTCTTGTGGATTTATTAAATATTTATTTATATCCGCTATTTTTTCACTATTTTCAGGAATGTATAAATATTTTTTAAATTGAATTAATTGTTCGATAGGCAGATTCATGCTTTTTTGTTTATAGCAATACATATCTATTAAATATTTTTGAATTTTTAGAAATGCACTGTTAGGTTTTATATTCCTTTGCTGTTCCTCGATAAATTTTAAAAACTGATTTTTAAAATCTGTAAGGTCATCAATTGGAAAGCTATATTTTGTTATATTGTTATCAAAGCCTCCCATCATATGTTCATTATGAGTAATGTAGGGATTTAATATATCTAGCTCGCCATAGATAAATACTAAAGTTCGCACTACCACAACTGTAAACTCACTAAAATTTGGATCTTCGGGACGGTCTTTATACTTTAAATACATTTCAATAGCATGTGATAAAACAGGATTTATAAATGGTTGTCCGATCATGTATTCTTCACCTAGTTTAAGTATAGCATAAAAATTATTTAAAAGGAAGTTCTAAGAAAGCACTTTGGCTTTCAAATGCTTTACTATACCATTCAGGAACTTTTCCTTGAATTAATTTCGAATCAATTAGTAATTCATAATTTTTTTCTTTTGTTTCTTTAGTTACTGGTAAGATTATTTCATAGGAAATTGTGACATTTAAATACACTTCAATCATAGCATTATTAATTCCATAATTTGTTAATCTAGTTTTTACATTACTGAAAACAGAATTCATGAAGCGAATAACTACTGGTATTTTAGGCCCCAGATTTACTAGAAATGGGGAGTTGCTTACTATTCCTAGGGGGATGTCTAAAAGTATTCCGTCTGTAATATTTTTATTGAAAGAAGTATTACTATAAGGAATTGTTTGTAGTTCTGTAGCTTTTTTTAAACTGTTTTGAAGATAAGAAGTTAGTTCGGTTGCTAGGGAATAAATCTCCGTCATATTATAATCTACATTTGTTATTTCTCCTTTTTCATTTTCAATTATTTCTAAGAATTCTTCATATTTGCCACTACTATCCAAAAATATTTGGAAATCGCTCGCGACATTATCGACGTATTTGGATAAATTTTGTTCGGCAACATATATGATTTTTGGACTTGCTTTTCTATCAAACCACTTAAATAGACAAACAAAACCAAATAGGATAACGATTAAAATCCATAAAAAACGGTTTTTGCTAAAAAAATGGTTTTTTGTTTTTAATTTCATACTTTATTATATGAAAAAAGATGGCTATTTTAAAACCATCCTAAATTTAAAAAATCATTTAAGAATATTACTATGCCAGCAATGATAGCTAAAAAAACGATTACTATTAAAATTTTAATTAAGATTTTGCTTACTTTACTTTCTTCTAGATCACTAAAATCTGCAAAGTCTTTTTTATTAAAGGACATGCTATTTGTGTAAAAAGAGTCATCAACGTCTTCATCTAAAGCTTCAGCAATTTCTTCTTTTTCTTTATTTTCTTTTGCTTCTTTTAATTCCTGCTCAAATTCTTTAGCCCCTGCAACGACAGTGTTTTCATCTCCACGTAAATCGTTTAAAATGTCTAAAGGATCTAATTCGGTTTCTGTTTTTTCTTCTACTTTTTCCTTATCTTCTTCTTTTAGTAATTTTAAAGTTTGCCTTTGCGTTTCATTTAAATTAATAGTTTGGATTAAGTCTAGTAGTTCTTCTTTTGTTCTTTCGTCTGCTGCTTTACTTTTCGGTTCTTCTCTTTCAACTTCTAATTTTTTTAAGATGTCATATTGTGTATCTCTTACTTTTTTTAATCTTTCTCTTTGATAATCCACTTCTTTTTCTTCACGAGCTTTTTCTAAAATCGCATTGATATCGTATTCTTTTGTTTTTTCTATTTCGATTTCTTCTTCCTCGGGAATATCTAATTTTAATGATCTTCTTTTTGGAACTTCTTGATAATTTTTTTCTAAAATATCTTTTAATTTATCTATATCAATTTGAGCTTCATTATTTCCAATTACTTTTGCGTTGCTTCCAATGTCAAAATTTTCTATTTCACTTTTTTTTATTTCTTCATATAACTCATTGTTTTTGGCTGTTCTTCGAGGAGCAAAACTAGGAGTTTCATCGTAATACTTATTAATTCTTGTTTTCATAATTCTGATCCTTTCATACTAAATATAACATA
>CALVUM010000067.1 GCA_944363605.1 uncultured Bacilli bacterium | reverse complement strand
ATAATTATCAAAGAAATTTAGATAGTCATATGATGAAGAGTACGGAATGGGGAGCAGTCGCTTATTTACAACATAGCGCATATGGTTCTCAAGCAAGTGTGAGAATCAATAATAATTCAAATTATGTAACAGGATACGCTTCAAACAAAGAACCAACCTGTGGCTATACTGGAACAAATGAAGAATGTAATCAGTATTGTAATGATGGAACTTGTAATATCGCTTATCCCAATAGTGTGTTAGCAAGTACAACCGGCAATATATCAGGAATTTATGATACGGCGGGTGGCTCATGGGAATATGTGATGGGAGTATTGCTCGATGAGAATGGCAAGCCGATGAGTGGAAGAAATAGCAAATATAATTCAGGATTCAATGGAACATTTGGCTGTCCCGCATGTGATAATGACACTTCTGAGCTTATATCTTTAACAGGAGGCTATGATTATCCAGATAGTAAATATTATGATACGTATGCTTATGCCACGGTAGATGAAAAATTTCAAAGAAGAATCTTAGGTGATATGACGGGTGAAATGGGACCTTTTATAGAAACAATTTATTTGACTCAAACAAGGCAAATAGGCAGTTGGTATACCGATGAAGCTTACTTTGTAGGACCGTTTAATCCATGGTTTATTCGCGGAGGACATCATAACTGTGGCTCAGAGGCTGGAGTGCTTGCATTTGGACACGAGCACGGTCAAGCAACTAACTATATAAGTTTCCGCACTGTTTTAAGCCCAACATCGTGAATCTTATATGTAATAATTTTCTGAATTAAGTAAATATTTTTCTTTTCTCTTTTTCCACTTCATGTTAAAATACTTATAAGCAGGTGGGGTTATGGTTTTAGAAAAAGAATTTAATATATTAACAGAAAATGGCAAAATAGTTTCGTTTAATAAAACTGAAAAGAATCAATATCAGATTTTTGATTATATTGAATCATCTTTACGGTTAAATTCAGGAGTTTTTATTCAATCTTATTCCAAAGTAAATGAGTTAAATGGATTATTATCTCTTCCAAACAATCCAACCATCTACCAACAATCTATAATTGAAGAGTTATTTAAAAACATCAAAAAATATGACAATTTTACTACAAAGGGTTTTGGCCAATTTTATTATAAGATTTGTGGAAAAGAAATTCATTTTTCTGATTTTAATTATCCTCAATTATTTCTTTTCCCCGAAATAAATTTTTTTACCTTTGTTTTTTTTACTATTCCATGTAACTTAGAAGAAAAACATTTATTTTCTCCAATTTTAGTGGCCGAAAGTTCTATCATTCAAGCATTAAAAAATGGAGAAATCAGTAGCGAAATAGTTGGATATGTAGATCCTATCGAAAATAAATTTAAAATCTGGTTGCCGTCCCAATTAAGCTTTTATCAAAGATGCATGTTATTCAATTATTTCTTGCCTTTAGAAGAATTTATTCATGAAGCACATATTTATATTTCAAAACCATTTAGAGATATTACTCTTCCAAATAATGATTTATATTCTCATATCAATTTTGAAACAAATAAAGAGCCAACTATCACCTTAAGAAGGCAATTATGAAAAAATTAAAAGAAATTTATCTTATTGATTCTCATCTTGTTAATAATTATCAAAAAGTTTATCAATTACACATAAATTTTTTAAAAGGAGAATTGCCAAAGAAATATTATCTAAAGAAAAAAATAGAATATGAAATTGAATTAAATCAAAATTTAATAGAGGAAAAAATTGCATGGGCGAGTTTATTAAATTCTGAGACAGGTATCAAAAAAAAGATGCAAATATTAGAAAATCAAGTAGAATTAAGCGTTGAAAATATTCTTTTTGAACCAACTCTTGATCCTTTTTATCGAATGTATTGTTATCTTTATTATCAAATCTTTCTTCAGGAAATAGAAAAATTTTCTATGAATATGAGTAGAAGTACTAAAGAAAGATATGCTTTTTATAACCAACTTTATTTTTATAGTTTTTTTGAAAAACTTGTTCAAATTTCTCATAAAGATGCATTTTTTAGTCAACAATCAGAATTTGCCTTGCAATTGTATCAAAATATTTTTTACAAAATTCCTTTTTTAAATCATATTGAAGATAACCAAAATTTTGAAGCTCAAGCAATCAAAAAAGCCAATTTATCTTGGCATGAATATAAAAGATATAAAAAAATGCTAGCTGAGGAAAGTTTAAGGGATTTGCTTGATGATTTTAATACTTTATCTTTAGAAAATTTTCAAATTTGTTTATTTGATCTTTACTTCTTAATTTATATAAAAACTCTATTAAAAATTCTGATAGATGCTACAGTTATTAGAGAAATCATTGAAAATAGGTTAGTTGATGCAAGAAAAAAAGAAATGCTTTATGAAGCAATTAATGCGTTTTTTCCAGAAACACTTCGGTTTCGATTGATAAAGGTGTAAATCTTATAGAAGATAAAATGGTTCTATGGTGCTATAGAAAGTTTTAATAAAACGGTTATACAATTGAGACTAAAGCAATCTTTTTCACATTTTCACTTCTTACTAATCTAATGTTCGTTTTAAAGTGTCTTGGTTTTCGTTTATGGTAAAAGCTTGATTTAAGTTTTCTAAATCAGCTAATGTATATTCTTCCTGCATGTAATCTTCTAAACCAAATTCTCTTAGAGCGTCTTCCAAAGAGATGACACATTTTAGCTCGCTCTCATACTTAACGGGCTTGCAAACTTGATACACCACTCCAGAGGAATTTACTATGATAACACTCTTAAAATACTCATCTATACCAATTAAACATATGCCTTGATTATCTAAAAGCTCATAATAAGAATATCCATCCATTTTCTGCTCTACTTCTCTGGGTAACAAAAGATAAAATCTCCTTTTGGAAGGAACATGAACAATATCTTCACTTTCTTTACTTGTATCAATGACAACAATATCTTTTTGGTTTATTATTGTATCATTGATAGAAATATCTTTCTGATCTGTTATTGGATCATGTAAAAAAACTGCTAAATCAAGTTTTTTGTTTCTTAGTTTTGGTAGGAGTAAAGCTAGTTCTTCATCTGTATAAACATCTTTTATATATTTGGACAAGTCATTATCTGTCAAACAATCATATAATGAAACGATCTTTCCATTATATTCATGAGAAAAATTATAATCAGAAGAACTTTGGTTTAAAAATTTAATGCTATCCCCATTCCATGTACTAGATAATTCAAGAGGTTCATCATCTCCTAGCACGATATATTTATATTCCCGACCTTCAATCCATTCATCTTGCTTTGCAATATAATATTTTTCTTCTATTTTACCGTTGTCAGGATATAAAACAGCGATTGCTTTTAAGGTGTTAAGCGGATAGCCTTTTTTCAATTCTTTTCTTGTTTTAGCTATAGTATTAGGGAGTAGCGATGTTGATTTTTCTTTTAAAACATAATATTGGTCTAAGTTTAAATAAGTAGCAGATTCGATATCATAAATGTAATTAAAGCCAGCATCTTTTGGATTGATACTTGCACGGTACCCAAAAACAGTACTTGTTTTTTCCTCCTTGTCTTCTAATATGAATTGAGATAATTTTTTAGAATATGAAGAACTCTCGCCATTAAAGGCAATTGTACATCCAAGTAATTTATTAAACGTATTCGTATATTTCACTTTTAAAAAGGTATAATCTTCTTTTGGATAAGAGATTTGGATTGGATAGCAATACTTCTCTACAAGAGTAGCTGTATATAATGGATTTTCTAAAAAATAATCAATTTGATTTTTTGAAAGAATTGTTTCTTTTAAAAAAAGCGAGTCTGCACAAATTATATTTTCTTTACATAGATTTTTTCCTAAACCGTATTCCCCATTAAAGTACTTTTTATCTTGGACATCATTATCTATAGCTGCTTCATATATTTTGTCACTCTCTTGAAAAATGGTATCGGTATCAATGCTATTAATAGATCGAGCATACCAATTAATATCCAATGTTTGTCCTAAAAATTGTCCTGTATCAAGAGCATAATACTTAGAAATGATGTTATTTTCATTTATATCAGTTAGTTTTGTTGCCAAATATATCTGACCGTCTAGTCTTATAAAATATAAATCTTCAACGGTTAATCCATTTTCATAGGAAATACCATCATATTGATTTGTAATATATTTTTCACTAGGATCATGAGCTTCTTGATATTCCTGTCCGTCATATTTCGTAATAAATTGCGAATAATCTTTAAAGTCATTATAAAAACTGTGGACATCTTCACTTACTATTGAAGCGGTATCTGGAATGTTGACTTCTTTAGCGCTACATCCAGAACTACTTGCTAAAATTGAGGTGGCTAGCCCTAACATTAGGCTTTTTAATCTTCTTTTTTTCATAATCATTTCCTTTCATTTATTTAATACCATAGCATAATACCACCAAAAAGGCAATTATGAATTACGGGTTATTAAAAATGTTTGATAAAGTGAGACTTGTTTTCTAAAAGAAAAAATCGTATAATAAAAAAGCTTAAATGAGGTGAAAAAAATGAACTTACCAGATTTAAAAAAAGCCAAAGAGCGAACAACAAATAAAGTGGAATATAAAGATTTAAAAATAACAGAAAGTAAAGATTTTTTAGGAAAAAAATATTTTTTAAGAACTTATGGTTGTCAAATGAATGAACATGATGGCGAAGAAATTGAAGCAATTTTAACTTATTTAGGGATGACGCCTTGCGAAGAATTAGAAATGGCTGATGTTATTGTTTTAAATACCTGTGCTATTCGTGAAAACGCTCATGATAAAGTATTTGGCTATTTAGGAAGAATTAAACATTTAAAAAAAGAACGACCTGATGTCATCGTATGTATTGGAGGATGTATGTCGCAAGAAAGTAGTGTGACAACTGAATTAAAAGAAAGACACCCTTATGTCAATATAGTCTTTGGCACGCATAATATTCATGAACTAGGACCGATGTTACTTGATGCAAGAAAGGATCATCAAGAGATTAAAGTTTATAGTAAAGAAGGAGAAGTGTATGAACACGTTCCGTATGAAAGAGCTTCGAAAATCACGGCTTGGGTAAATATTATCTATGGTTGTGATAAATTTTGTACGTACTGTATTGTTCCTTATACAAGAGGAAAAGAGCGAAGCCGAAAATTAGAAGATGTTGTAAAAGAAGTTCTTAGTTTAAAAGAACAAGGTTATCAAGAAGTTACTTTACTTGGTCAAAATGTGAATGCTTATGGTCATGATTTAGATGAATCTTTAGAATTTTCAGATTTATTAGAAGCAGTCGCGAAAACTGGTATTGCAAGAATTCGCTTTGTTACGAGTCATCCTTGGAATTTCACAGATAAAATGATTGATGTAATCGCAAACTACAAAAACATCATGCCGTATATTCATTTACCTTTGCAAAGTGGGTCAAATCGAATATTAAAGTTAATGGGTCGTAAATATACGAAAGAAGAATATGTTACTCTTTTTAAAAAAATGAAAGAAAGAATTCCTAATGTGGCGATTACTACCGATATCATTGTCGGTTTTCCTGGTGAAACAAATGAGGACTTTTTAGAAACCTTAGATGTGGTTGATGCTTGTCAGTTTGATGGAGCCTATACCTTTATTTTTAGTCCACGAGAAGGTACACCAGCTGCCAAAATGAAAGATGAAACGCCTTTAAAAGAAAAAGAAGAAAGACTTTATACTTTAAATCAAAAAATTAATGAATATTCGAAAAAAGCCAATGAAAGATATCTTGGCAAGATTACTCCCGTTTTGTTACTAGGAGTGAGTGAAAAAGATAAAACAAAGCTTTATGGATATACAGATACGATGAAATTAGTGAATGTTGCTACTGGAAAAGAAAATATTGGCAAAATTCTTGATGTGAAAATTACTGATGCCAAAAGCTTTAGTCTGGATGGTGAAGAAATGAAAAAGGAATCTGTTGGTTAAGATTCCTTTTTTTTCTTGAAAAGGGAAAGTATAAGTAAACTTATCATCATAATTCCCAAAAGAATTGGTAAATAAAGATAAATCCAAAGTTCTTCTTTATAATGCACCCCACCATATAAAGAAGTCGCGAAAAGTAAGAGCAAGAGAAGAAGAAAGGTCACATTTTTAAATTTCTTTGGCAGTAATTCTTTCATATTATTCCCACTTACAGCGAGTGTGATAAATAAATCAAATAACCAAGCAATGGAAACAATATTTTCGACTTTTTCGACAAAATTAAATAATTTGATTTTCTTTAATGTCATATACTCTGGATAGCGATAAATTTGAATTAAATTAGGTCCTAGAACAGCTATGATAATCACTGCAGCTAGAAAAATCGTCGCGGAAGAAAGTAAATAGGATTTTATTAAATTTTTATCCGTTTTCTCATTCCATAAAAGAAAGACTGGAGCAGTAGAATAAATGGCAAAATAAACGGAACCTTTCATAATGTCGATAACATTTTCCGTTAAAACAGGGTTAAAATAATCGAGATGAAAATTATTGATTAACCCTAGAGAAATCATTGTTCCTAAAATTAGAGACAGGGGAAATAGAACATCAGAGACTTTCGTGATTGTGGAAAATCCATTCTTAGTAATTCGGTAAACAATAAAAAGAAGAGGAAGTATGATATAGAGATGTGGAGATTTAATTAAATAAAAATTCGAACAAAATGTTTGAAAGATAAAAAGAATTTGGGTAAAGATAAAGAAGTTAAAAAGAAAGAAGAGTACTTTTTGAGGGAAACTCGTTAAAGAATGGTTCTCTTTAAGTTTTTGAAAAACAAAAATGATCATTCCACCAAGCAAGATTCCTAAAATCGCGGCAATCCAAGCATCTTTTTTTACTAGCTTAAAGAGTAGAGAAAAGCCAAATCCTAAGAAAAAAGCTCGACCTAAAAAATAGCTTACAGTAAAAGTTTTGTTTTTAGTCATTTTCATTCACCTCAAAAATTAATCCATTTTTATTTATATTTACAGAAATTTCATATTGAAAATTTTGTTCATACCAATTTTCTAAGGGCGTTCGATATTTTTGATAATACGTTTCGTTAATTCTTAAAATATCCGTTTTACTTCTTTTTAAGATATCAATTACTTTTTGATAATCTTTTTTTACTAAGATAGCAAATTCTTCATTTAATTTTTTATAAACTTCGGGATCTCGAAAATCAAATTTACAACCATCTTCAATAATGGTTGCATTTAACTTACTTTTAATTAAAATACCTTGGTCCGAAAAAGAAATATCGGTTCCATCATTTTGATAGAAGTTAATCGTAATTTGTTTTTCTTCATCATTTGGACAAGTCATTTCTACAAAGTAATTGGTTGAATCATTATTTAAAGTATTAAAAGTAATGGCTTCATCGATATCTAAAGTCAGTTTTAATTTATCTTCTTTAAATGCTGCAATTCCTGTAATTTTTAAAGTATCCTCATCTTTTGTAATTGTATTTAGATAAGCATCTTGATATGGGTCTATCACGGCATTTAAAAAACTTTCAAAATCTTTTATGATACTAACCCCATTATTCGCTGTATTATTTTCAAGCATGCTTTGAATTGAAGTAGAAACAACCGGATTTTCAGTAGTGACACTTTCAAGTATTTCTTTGGCTTTAACTTTGTCGGCTACCACAGGCAAGAAAATATTTCGAATAGACGGGTCTCTAATTACATAATCTAAAACATCCACTAATTTTTCATTTGCCACTTCTTCTCCGATAATCAAAACTTTTAAATGCGAATAATAAGGCTCTTTACTTAATTGTAAATGACATTTTTGAAAAGCTTCTGTTAAAGAACCGCCATTTCCTTCGATATAATACGTTTTGTCACTTTCCTCTTCCTGACCATTTCCTTTTTTATTATTTAAAATTTCTAAATTCACGATAAATTCGTCATCTTGATAATCAATTGCTACACCAGCGATAACGGCTCGATTATTTAATTCTTGATAATCATAACATCCCGTTAAGAAAAATGGGATAATGAGTAATAGCCAAATTTTTTTCATCATTCATTGCTCCTTTGTTTTGTGAAATTCTTTTTAGTTAACATCTTACTTCGTTTGGTATCTTTACTGATATTTTTCTTTAGTAAACTTTTCATTAAATAAACTTTATCAAATGGCGAGATCGGATAAAAATACGGTTTGCCCATCGTTTTTAATTCGGTAACATGAATTAAGAAATAGAAGAAAGCTAAAACAATTCCATATATACCATAGAAAGCCGCGGCAAAAAGGAAAATAATTCGAAAGTGTCTTGCTGCATTAACCATTTCTTGATCCGTAAAAATAAGACTTGTAATAAAAGTAAAAGCAATAACAATAATCATAATTGGACTAACAAATCCCGCATTTACAGCAGCTTCACCGAGTATCAAAGCCCCAAGAATCGAAATGGCACTTCCATAAGAATTCGGAAACCGAACATCACTTTCGCGCAAAATCTCATAAATTAAAAGCATGAGGAGTGCTTCTACGATTGCTGGAAAGGGAACGTTGTCACGCTGGGTACTAAAGTTGATGAGTAAGCTAGTAGGTATGGTCTCGGGATTATAATTAATTAAAGCAATATAGATGGCAGGGGCTAAGATCGTAAAGAAAAAACAGAAGAATCGTAAAACTTTTAGAAAATTAATATTATTACTTTTTTTGTAATTATCGGAAATGGGATTAATAAAATCGGCAAAAAAACCTGGAAGAATAAGGGCGAAAGGAGAAGTGTCAATAAATAGGACAACTTTGCCTTCTAAAAGAGCTTTAGCAGCCGTATCAGGTCTTTCGGTTTTCATAATGATCGGAAAATGACTTTTATTTTCTTTTGATAAAAATTCAACAATATTTCCCGAATCTAAAATGCCATCAATATCAATTTTATTTAATTCATCTAAAATATGGCTTACCAAATCCTCTTCCGCAATGTCTTCAAAATATAAAACATTGATTGTGGTTTTAGTTTTTCTCCCCACAACTTTACTTTTTGCTTTTAAATCCTTTGATTTTAACCTTCTTTTTAATAAACCCAAATTAATTTGAATGTTTTCTGTAAAAGCGTCTTTAGGACCAAAAATTACTTGTTCTGTTGTTGGTTCTGGGATGCCCCTTTGAATATCCGCGCGTGTTTCTAAAGCTAAAATTTCTTTACCTCGAATAACTATCGTAAAGCCATTTGTTAAATAATATTCAATTTCATCGGCATTATTTAAAACTTTCGTATTCGGAGCCGGAATAAGACTTTTTAAATCTTTAAGTTTTTTTTTCGGTAAAGCATTTAAAAAGCTTATATTTTTTAAAATATAGTCATTTACTTTATCGCTTCCTGTAACACTTTCTAAATAAATAACATAGATCGTTTGTAAAAAAGTAACTTTAATTGGTTTGATTATTAAATCGACAGTTTCTTTAAATTCGTTTTCAATTCTTTTTACAATCTCGTTTTTCATAGTATTCACCATTTATAGTATGGAAATATTTAGAAGAATTAAACCATTTATTTATGAAGATAGTTTGTTTTTTTGAAAATATGTGATAAGCTAAAAGACAAGTGGGTGGTTTAAATGTACAAAATGGAAGAAAAAGAAGAAATACTTACATATTTCTTGACACACCAAGACGAAAAAGTGAAAACTATTTGTGAAAAATTTGCAATTTCTGTATCAACACTTTATAACTGGTTAAAAATGTATCATTACAAAGAAGTGAAACAAGACATAGCCCAAGTCTATTCTTATTTTTGCCAAGAAAAATTTTTGGAAATAGAAAAATTATCAAAGGATAGTAAAAATAATTATCTACTGGAATTACTTTTTAAATACGTAGAAAAATATAATAGAAAATTAGAAGAAAATAAAACCGTGCTAGATGAATGTGACCAAAATTTTTGCAGGGAAGATTTAAAAATTCTCTCTCAAAAAGCCAAAATTTATCTAAAATTAGGTGAGAATGAAAAAGTATTAGAACTTTGCACAGAAGAACGTTGTAGAAAAAATTTAGCTCTTCAAAGTCAAAAAATTACCGCTTTAATAAACTTAGGAAGATATAAGGAAGCCTTAGCAGAATGTAACAAAGATTTTTGTCGGGAAGATTTAATTATTCTCTCTCAAAAAGCTACTATTTATCTAAAATTAGGAGAGAACGAAAAAGTAGTAGAACTTTGTACAGAAGAACGTTGTAGAAAACATGTAGCTCTTCAGGGGCAAAAAATCACCGCCTTAATAAACTTAGGAAGATATCAGGAAGCGTTAGTAGAATGTAATCAGGATTTTTGTCAAGGAAGTTTAACTATTCTCACTCAACAAGTTCGTATTTATTTAAAATTAGGCAAGAATGAAAAAGTAGTAGAACTTTGTACAGAAGAACGTTGTAGAAAACGTTTAGTTCTTCAAGAACAAAAAATTATTGCCTTAATAAAATTAGGAAGATACGAGGAAGCCTTAGCTGAATGTAATCAAGATTTTTGTCAAGGAAATTTGAACATTCTCTCTAAAAAAGCTACTATTTATCTAAAATTAGGAGAGAACGAAAAAGTAGTAGAACTTTGTACAGAAGAACGCTGTAAAAAAAGATTAGCTCTTCAAGGTCAAAAAATTACTGCTTTAATAAATTTAAAAAGATATCAGGAAGCATTAGCAGAATGTAATCAAGATTTTTGTCGGGAAGATTTAATCATTCTCTCTAAAAAAGCTATTATTTATCTAAAATTAGGAGAGAACGAAAAAGTATTAGAACTTTGCACAGAAGAACGTTGTAGAAAAAATGTAGCTCTTCAGGAGCAAAAAATCAACGCCTTAATAAACTTAAAAAGAAATAAGGAAGCCTTAGCTGAATGTAACAAAGATTTTTGTAAAGAAAATTTAATTATTCTCATTCAACAAGCTAGTATTTATTTTAAATTAGGAGAGAACGAAAAAGTAGTAGAACTTTGCACAGAAGAACGTTGTAAAAAAAGATTAGCTCTTCAAGAACAAAAAATTATTGCCTTAATAAAATTAGGAAGATACGAGGAAGCATTAGTAGAATGTAACAAAGATTTTTGTCAAGGAAGTTTAACTATTCTCATTCAACAAGTTCGTATTTATTTTAAATTAGGCGAGAACGAAAAAGTATTAGAACTTTGCACAGAAGAACGGTGTAGAAAACATGTAGCTCTTCAGGAGCAAAAAATCACCGCCTTAATAAAATTAGGAAGATACGAGGAAGTATTAGTAGAATGTAACAAAGATTTTTGTCAAGAAAATTTAACTATTCTCACTCAACAAGTTCGTATTTATTTAAAATTAGGAGAGAACGAAAAAGTAGTAGAACTTTGTACAGAAGAACGTTGTAGAAAAAATTTAGCTCTTCAAGAACAAAAAATTATTGCCTTAATAAAATTAGAAAGATACGAGGAAGTATTAGTAGAATGTAACAAAGATTTTTGTCAAGGAAGTTTAACTATTCTCACTCAACAAGTTCGTATTTATTTAAAATTAGGCAAGAATGAAAAAGTATTAGAACTTTGTACAGAAGAACGTTGTAGAAAAAGATTAGCTCTTCAAGAACAAAAAATTATTGCCTTAATAAAATTAGGAAGATACGAGGAAGCCTTAGTAGAATGTAACAAAGATTTTTGTCAAGGAAGTTTGAACATTCTCTCTAAAAAAGCTACTATTTATTTAAAATTAGGAGAGAACGAAAAAGTATTAGAACTTTGTACAGAAGAACGCTGTAAAAAAAGATTAGCTCTTCAAGGTCGAAGAATCAGTGCCTTAATAAATTTAAAAAGATATCAGGAAGCATTAGCAGAATGTAACAAAGATTTTTGTAAGAATGATAAAGACATAAATTTGAAAAAAAGACAGATTTTAAAGGAATTTAAACAAATTGATGAAGAAAGTAAAGAAAATGTTTGTTCTGTAATGTTTTCTTCCAAAGAAGAAAAATTAAATATTACAAAAGATTTACTAGAAAAAATTTATCGTGGGATTTTTAATATAGATGAACTTTCGGTAGCGAATTTATCAGAATTTGAAAGAATTATAATTGAAACTGCTTATCGCGAATCAGGAAGAAAAGAATCAGGAATTAGCTATTTGAAAAGACAAATAAAAAGAGTAGCTTTAAATGAGGAAGAAAAAAAACAAGCAAAGAAATGTTTAGAAGAAATTGGTAGAATTAAATATTTTGATATAACAATTTATCAAAGGTTATTATTGAATGGAAAAACATATTTTTATACTCACGTAGAAAAACCACTTGTTTCAAACACTTTTACTCAACCTACTGAAAATTCGAATCAAATGATACAACTAAGTTCTGATAAGAAATCTGAAACTGCTAATAAACCGATAACGAAAGAGTTTCCAAAAAAGAATGTTGAACAACCAACTATATCTAATACTCCTATTATCACACCAGTGATTCCATCTAAGAAAAAGAAACCAAAAGAAAAAACAAAGGAAGTTACAGTAAAAACGTTAAATTATAAATATTACAAACAAGTATTAGAATTAAAGAAAATGCTTTATGTAGCCATGAATGATTTAAAAAATAATGCTTTAGCTATTAAAGCTTATGATATCTTAGAAGATATCGTCGAGCAACCTGAAACGGATCAATTTGCCGAAGAACGATTACTAAGAATGTTATCCAAAATAAAAAAATAAAAAGGGAAGTTAGGAAAATGAAAATAGAAAAATTAGATTATGAAGGAAGAGGTATTACCCATCAAAATGGTAAAGTTTGCTTTGTAAAAAATGCTTTACCTAATGAGGAAATAGAAGCGACTTTAGTTAAAGAAACTAAAAGATTCTCTGTCTATGAAACAACAAAAATCGTAAAAGAATCAAAGATGCGTAAATCCTCTTTTTGTCCTTATCGAGCACTTTGTGGAGGGTGCACATTTGATATAGTCTCTTATGAAAATTCATTAAAATTAAAAAAAGAAATGCTGACGGATTTATTTAAACAAAATCAAATCATTTTTGAAGAGTTTGAAATAGAGAAAAGTCCAAAAGATTTAGGATATAGAAATAAAATAAGTTTAAAAATTCAAAACGGTGCTTTTGGTTATTTTAAGGAAGAAACTCATGCATTTGTAAAAATCCAAAATTGTTTTCTTGCGGATGATAGTATCCAAAATTTTTTGAAAGATTTTTCTCTTTTACATGTAAAAGAAGGAAATTTAACCATTAAAGTAAACACGAATAAAGAGTTACTTTTAATAATCGAATCAAAAGAAAAGCCAAAAATTGAAAAGAGTCTTATTGAAAAACATAAAATTGCTGGAATTATTTGGAATCAAAAATGTGTATATAATAGTCCTTTTCTTTTTATACGGATCAATCATTTATTATATAAAGTTCATGCTGAAAGTTTTTTTCAAGTAAACTATGCTATCGCGTCAAAAATATCTGAAGAAATTTTAAAATATTTTAGGAAAGACGATACTGTGTTTGACCTTTATTGTGGAGTAGGATATTTTAGTTTACAAATAGCTTCTAAAGTAAAACAAGTTTTGGGTATTGAATTAAATCAAAAAGCCATTATAAATGCTAATTATAATGCATCCTTAAATCAGATATCGAATGTTTCCTTTCATGTAGGAAAAGTTGAAGAAACTTTAAGAAAGATTCCGATAAAAGCTAGTAAAGTAATCGTTGATCCACCAAGAAGTGGGTTACATAAAGAAGTCATTAAAGTTTTAAAAGAAAAAAGACCAGAAAAAATAATTTACATTTCTTGTAATCCAAAAACATTAGTTAGAGATATTCTTGCTTTAAAAGACATTTATAAAATTGAAAAAATAAAAGCATATGACATGTTTCCTTATACAAAACACGTTGAATGTGTGTGCGTTCTTGAATTTGATAAACCCTTGTAAATAAAGAAAATGGGTTAGTCAAATGGGTGTTAAAAAATAGATAAATTTAGTAAAAAATAAAAAAAATATTGTAGAAGTGGTTTGTGTAGTATATGTTTAGTTATACCACCATACGTGGTATGTATTGTATAGTTGAAAGGAGATAAAAATTGTGGTAATAACGATAGATGGATTGAGTGTTAATGGAAAATCAACATTAGCATCAAAAATATCAAAACAATTAGGATTTAAAAATTTTAATACAGGAGCAATTTATAGATGTATTGCTTTGTATATAATTGAAAATGATATTAATATAAACGATGTTAATTTTGTTATAGATAGCATTAAAAATATTAATATTGATTTTATAGATGAAAAGATAATATTAAATAAATGTGATGTAACTAATAAAATACAAACAGAAAAAATTTCATTTTATTCGACTAAATGGGCAACAATTCCTGATATAAAACTATTCGTAAGAAATTATCAAAAAGAGTTTATACAAAATAATAATACTGTTATGGAGGGAAGAGATATTGGAACTAGAATAGCACCTGATGCAGATATAAAATTTTATTTGTATTCAAGTTTTGATATAAGAGTTGAGAGATTGTGGAATAAAAATAGAAATATTGATAAAGAAGAAATTAAAAATAATTTAAAAATAAGAGATAAATTGGATATATATGGTGGTAATTTTGTCAAACCCCAAGATGCCATAAAAATTGATGTTTCTAATTATACGATAGAAGAAGTTTACGAGTTGATGATGAACCATATTACAAATAGTAAAAAATTTTTAAACATAACATAAACAACATATCACTATAAAACAATGTATATTTTAAGAGAAGTCAGTAGCAAACATACGTAGTAAAGGAACTAGCCATAATGTGCATTAGTACGTTGAATGTGTGTGCGTTCTTGAATCTAGCAAACCTTGATAAATAAAGAAAAATGATCTAGTCAATAGGTGTTAAAAAAATATTAAAAAATGATGATTTTAAGATAACAGTCAAGAAATATAAAGTAGGTTGTTTGAGGAGTATATGTTTCATCATATGAGTAAGGTGGTATGTGGAAACTAGCTATTTTGAATTGTTTAAGCTAAGTATGTGGTATATAATGGATATAAAGACAATTAATGAAGCATCAGAACTTTATATAAATACTTAAATAATTATGCAAGGGGTCTAATTAATGAATGAACTAATTATAAAAGAAAATTTGAAAATAGAAGATATGATATTTGAAATAAGAGACAAACAAGTTATTCTTTCTTCTGATGTGGCAAAATTGTATAAAACGGAAACGAGAATTATAAATCAAACTATAAAAAGAAATATTATGAGATTTCCTGATTCATTTTGTTTCCAATTAACGGAACAAGAAGTAAAAATCTTGAGATCACAAATTGTGACATCAAGTTTAAGGAATGAATTTAGACATGGTGGAGTCAGATACCTTCCTTATGTTTTAACTGAACAAGGAATAATGATGTTATCAGGATTATTAAAAAGTGATCTTACTTCTAAAGTAAATGTTCAGATAATTGAGGCCTTTGTAGCTATGCGAAAATATATTTCTAATACTGTAGTTACTCAAAACTTTATAAATAACTTAGTATATAAACACGATGAAGAAATTAAAATGTTAAAAGAATCATTTGATAAATTACAAGAAAAAGAAACCATAAATACAATATTTTTTGATGGACAAATTTACGATGCATACTCATTACTATTAGATATTTTAAATAGTGCAAAAAAAGAAATAATTATTATTGATAATTATGATGGTAAAGAATTGCTAGATATTTTAAAAGAAGTAAATGTTAAAGTAATAATTTATTCTGCTAATATGAGTGAAACATTAATTAAAAAGTATAAGAAACAATATAACAATGTTAAGATTTACTATAATAATAAATTTCATGATAGGTTTATTCTTATAGATAAGAAAGATGTATATCACTGTG
Organism: uncultured Bacilli bacterium; assembly: GCA_944363605.1. Classification (GTDB taxonomy): domain Bacteria; phylum Bacillota_I; class Bacilli_A; order RF39; family UBA660; genus Ventrenecus. Next base: position 11,775 of record CALVUM010000067.1, on the reverse strand, counting down.
GTAGTAGTTTTAAAGACTTAGGTAAGAAGTGTTTTGCTATTAATAAAATTATTAGTGATAAGATATTAACTGGTATATTAAATGAATGAATCATCATTAAAATAATTTATAAAAATTAGTTGGACATCAAAAAACACTAAAAATTGATGATTTTAATAAAACAGTCAAGAAATATAAAGTAAGTTATTTGAAGGGGTCATGCTAAGTTTTTAAACTATAAAAAATAGCAAAAAAATAATAATAGCCAATTTTTTCTTTGAAATGTTTGGGGGTGAATAAACATGAACCAAAGAGAATGGACAATAGAAGAAGATGAATATATAAAAAATAATTTCGGAACTAAAACTTTTAGTGAAATGGCAGAACATATTGGATGCTCTATTACTACTGTGCAAACTAGATCAAAAAAATTAGGTTTTGAAGTTGAAAAGAAAATATTAAGACGATGGACTGAAGAAGAAATAGAACTATTAAAAATAATGGCCCCAAAATATTTAAATAAAACTATAGCAAGAAAACTAAATCGTTCTATTAATGAATTAAATAAGAAAGCTAGAGAATTGGAAATTGAATTAATATTTAAAAGACCAATATGGAAAAAGTGGAAAGTAAAATTTTTAAAAGAGAATATAAATGTATTATCATTATCCCAAATTCAAAAAGAATTAGCAGTAAATTATTATCAAATTATGGATAAACTTGATGAACTTGGTATTACCTATAACAATAATTTTTGGAGTGAAGAAGAAGTAAATATTTTAACTAAGTTATCTAGTAAAGTATATATAAGAGAATTAGCAAAAATTTTAAACAGAACGGAAGGCGCTATTCTATCTAAAGCAAATAAAATGGGACTGAATTATATCACTTTAAAAAAAGTTTATACAGATGAGGAATTGCAATATATAAAAAATAATTGGGGTATTATTGCAGTTACTGATATGGCAAGAAATTTAGGAGTAAGTAGAATAATGGTTCAAGCACAAGCGGATAAAATGAGTCTTCCAAAATTAGGTAATAATCCTTATAGAAAATGGACTGAAGAAGAATTGATCAAATTAAGAAGATTAGCTTCCAAAAAATCTATAACAGATTTAGCAAGATATTTTAATACAACAAATGATGCAATTATTACTGTAGCACATAAGAACGGAATATATTTAAATGATGATAAAATTCATTGGACAGAAGAAGATAATGAATTATTAAGAGAACTTGCTAAAACATTAGATTTATCAGAGATTGCAACGAAAATGAATAGAACTACATCTGCTATTCGATTACAGGCAGAAAGGCAAAAAATTAAAATACTCCCAAATAAAAAATATGTTGATAATATATGGACAAATGAAAATACCAAAGAATTACAAAAATTAGTTAAGGAAAATAAATCTTTATTAGAAATTTGTCAGTTAATGAACAAAAAAGATGCAATGATTTTAAAAAAAGCACGTGAGTTAAAATTAGAAATTAAAAAAGAAAATGCTCGAGAATGGTCTAATGAAGAAAAAAATAGACTAATAGAGTTATCTAAAACTAAAAAATTGAGTGAATTAGTTATCGAATTAAATCGTACAAGCAGTTCAATAAAAGCAATGGCTAAAAAATTAGGAATTCATGTGATTAGTGATAGAAAGAATTGGACAGAAGAAGAATATCGACTTCTTGACAAATTAACAATGGTTGATAAGAAAACGCCAAGAGAAATTGCAGATATACTTGGTAGAAGTGAGGATGCAATTATTATTAAAATAAGTAAAAGAGGATTACAAATTCAAACAAATGATAAAAGATTTTGGACAAAAGAGGAAGAAACTTTGTTATCTGATTTATGGGGAACTGAATCATTTGAAACTATTGCCAAAAAATTAAATAGAACTGTATCCTCAATAAAAAACAAAGCATTTAATTTAGGCTTAGGTTCAGTAATTGAGAATAATTATAATGGTTTAACAATCAAAGATATTAGTGATTTATTAGGTATAAATATAAATACAGTAAGTGTCGGATGGATTGGATTAGGACTAAAGTATAAAGTTCAAAGAGTTTCGAAAACAAAGAGTTACAGATATGTAGAAATTAAAGATTTATATGAATTTTTAAAAGCAAATCAAAATATATGGGATAGTAGAAATTTAGAAAAAAATATTTTAGGTGTGGAACCTGATTGGTTAAAAGAAAAAAGAAAAATCGATAAAGAGCGAAATCCTGATATGGAAAGATTAAATTTAACAAAACAACAATTGATTCTTGCAAGAAAGTTCTTTTTAGAATTACAGGAAGAATCTAAAGAAACAACCATTGAAGAAACGGGCTCACAATTATCTTTAAAAAGAGGTAAAAGAAAATAAACAGTAATTATTGTTGAAAAAAGTGTTTTTTGAATTATAATAAATAACAGTATTTTTCATGTGTAAAAAATGCTATACTATAAAACTGAGGGGCACGAAAGCAATTGGTGCTAAAGCTGAAGAACTAGGTTATCAAAAGAAACTGATAAAATCAAAACATTATGGAGGTAAAAATGATGGCTAGAAGATTATCATTGGATGAAATCAAAAATTTGTTAAGAGCTTGGAGAGAATTAGCTGATAAAGAGGCATTAGAAATTTTAATGATCTGTAATGGCGGATTAGTCGTCTTCTGTGCTAAAAAATATCTAGGTAAAGGGTTAACTTTTGAAGAATTGCAATCAGCTGGTAATGAAGGTCTAATAAATGCAATTAATAAGTTTGATTATAATGAAAGGCCAATAGAAGGTTTTGCTTCCTATATTTCAATTGCGATTGAAAATCAAATGAAGATGGAATTAAGAAAATATAATAAACATAGCCATGTCCTGAGTTTTGAACATCCAATAGGTCGGAATAAAGACGGAGCTGAAATGAAAATAGAGGATCTAGTTGGCACGGATGCAGAACAATTAATAGAAGATGTAATATCTGAAATGAAAATAGATATAGTTCGTGAAGCTTTACAATGTTTAACCTCTAGAGAACAACAAATTATTTTTTTACGATATGGGCTAGATGAAGCACATAAAAAAACACAAGATGAGGTAGCAGAGATATTTGGGTGTTCTAAAACTACGATTGCAAAGCAAGAACAAAAAGCACTAATTAAAATGAGACACCCTAGAAATACCAAAAAACTAAAAGATTTTATAGACGAATAAAAATATATTTAAAAAGGAGTAAATGTTATGAAAAAAAGAGTTTTAATGGTATTGTGTGGAATTTTGTTATTATGTGCTACGGGTTGTAAAAATAATGAGGTAAATGAACATGAGTCTGAAGGGTCAACTTTAGTTTATCAAATTAATTTAAATGAAAATATCTTGGTTTATCAATCAAGGAATTCTACTTTGTGTGGTGGATGGATGTTTCCTTTAAATGCTAAAGAAATATTAGAAAACAAAATTGAAACAACAGATAAAGGATATCCTAGAATAAATGTTGGAAGTCTTGAAATTGCTCCGCATGAATGGGAGGAAATATATCCTAAGCTTATTTTTGATGAAGAAAAAGAAAATAAATCTTTAGAAAAATTTAATGAATGGAGTAAATCTTCTTCTTTTGGAGTTGGAAAGTTTGTGCCAACATTTGAAAATCATGAATTTGGTTATGAATATTATACAATTGTATTAAAAGAACCAGAGAAACATTCAGAGTTAAATAGTAAACTTGAACAGGGTATAAAAGATTTTGAAAACAACATTGATACGATCTTTATTCAAGAGGGTGCCTATTTACGAACAGGACCATGTGGCGAAGCGGTAAGTGAACCAGAAATTTTAACAGAAGAGATATGCGAATCGTACAATTTTAATTGTAGTCGTTGGTAAAAAAAGAAATGTTTCTCAAAAGCATTTCTTTTTATAATAAATTCTTTTTTCTTAAAATAATAATTAAAACAATGGCAATAACAAAAGAGATACCAATAATAATTAAAAATGAGTAAGGATCCGTACCAAAGCTTCCTAAAGAAACATTCATTCCTAAAAAAGAAGCAATCATTGTCGGAATAGAAATGACGAGGGTAATCGAGGTCAAAAATTTCATAATATCATTTAAGTTGTTTGAAATAATAGAACTATACGTATTCATTGTGTTTTCCAAAATCTCACGACAGATATTTGCCATTTCAATTCCTTGCTTTATTTCAATTTGAACATCTCGTAAAACATCTATTTCTTTTGGCGAAAGTTTGGTATTATTTTCAATTTTTTCTAATACTGCTCGGTTTCCTTGTAAGGAAGTTGTAAAATACAATAAACTTTTTTGTAAGCTTAATAAATGTTCTAAGTCTTTATTACTTGATGCTTTAATAAGATCTTTTTCTTTAAGACGAATATCTTCTTGAATTTCATTTAAATGATTTAAATAATATTCCATACTTTTACCAATAATGTGAATCGGAAAAGTATCATGATTTTTAAAATCTAAGTGTAAAATTTTATTGGTTAAAATATCTTGAATAAGCGGATGATTATGAGTTGAAACAGTTAAAATACCATCTTCAAATAAAAATATTCCAAAAGGAAAAGCACGATATTTCTTTTTATTTTTGGTTAGAATAATATAAGGAATATTAACAACATACAAAAGAGAGTTTTCTTCAATTTCTATATGAGGTAATTCGGATTTGTCTAATGTTTTTCTGAGTACGGCCTCTTCAACTTTTAAAGTATCACAAATCGATTTAATTTCTTCATTTGTTGGATTCGTTAAATGAATCCAAAAGTTTTTTGTAAGTTCTTCTGTTGGTAAAAATTCATTTTCTGTAAATTTATACATTTTTTGCATAAGTAATCACCTAAAACATTTTATCACAAATGCGTTAAAAAATATGCTTTTTTTCATGAAAAAAGAAAATAGACATAAACTATTAGAGAGTGATGAAAATGAAATGGGTTATTGGAAATACACCTCTTGTAAAAATTGATTATGAATATTTAGGAAAAAGAAAAACTATTTATGCTAAATTAGAAATGTTTAACTATAGTGGCAGTATTAAAGATCGTGTTGCTTACTATATGATTGAAGAAGGAAGAAAAAATGAAAAGTTAAAGCCAGGAATGAATATAGTTGAAGCAACAAGTGGAAACACAGGTATTTCTCTTGCGGCATTAGGAGCTTTATTTCATTACCCAGTGACCATATTCATGCCAAAGAGTGCGAGTGAAGAGCGAAAAAAATTAATGAGATGTTATGGAGCAAACTTGATAATAGAAAATAGTTTTGAAGAGTGTTTAAATGATGCGAAAAATTTTGCTTTAAAAAATCAAGCATTCTATCCTGATCAATTTAGTAGTCAGGCAAATGTAAAAGCTCATTATGAGGGAACTGGTAAAGAAATTTTAGAATGCCTTCCTGAAAAAATTTCTGGTTTTGTTTCTGGAGTTGGGACAGGTGGAACTTTAATGGGAATAGGAAAGTGTTTAAAAGAAAAATATCCAGATATTTTAATTACAGCCATTGAACCTCAAAATATGCCTCTTTTATCAAAAAATCAAAAGCTTGGTCCTCATAAAATTGAAGGAATAGGGGACGATTTTATTCCGAAATTATTAGAAAAAGAATTTATTGATAAAATTTTTTTGATTTCTGATGAAGAAGCTTTACAAATGACTAGACGGTTAGCTAAAGAATTAGGATTAGGTGTAGGCATCTCTTCAGGCGCGAACTTTTTAGGAAGTGTATTATTAGGAAAAGATTTAGAAAAACCGATCGTTACAATTTTTGCTGATGATAACAAAAAATACTTATCCACGGAATTAGTAAATGAAGAAAATAAAGATCCAAATTTACTTGCCAATCAAATTCACTTTTTGAAGGTAGAGTTTTTGGGCTTAAATGAATAAGCCTTGTCTTTGTTACAATTTATAAGAGTAAAAATAGGATTTGGTAATTGACAAGAAAGGATAGGAACTCTTATAATCTTGAGTTTGACAGTTTTAAAGATAAAAAAGCCCATAAACTTAGTGTTTTAGGGCTTTTTTGGCTATTTGAAAAGTTGCGTAGTATGAGGAGTTTTTACTTGTTTAAAAATTTTTTCGAAATTTTCATAAGTTGTTATCTCAAAGTCTGTTCTAAAGCAAAAAATCTCATGTAAATCGTCTGTTAAATCATCTCTTACATATGTTGGTAAGTATCCAGAACCCTTTTCTTCTAATACTTGCATATCTCTTAATTTTTCTATTATTTGGGTATTTGTATATTTGTAACTCAACTTACTTTCTAATATTCTATATATCAATAAAGAAATAAAACAAGTTAAAAAATGAGCAGTTATTCTATCTTCTCTAGATAGATGTATTGTTCCAGAGTCAAAATCTGTTTTTAATATTCGAAATGATTCTTCAATTTCCCATCTGTTCTTGGTTATTTTTAATATTTCCTCTATATCTCCATTTAAATTTGTTGTTACTCCATAGTAACCATCATATTTTGCTTCTTCATTTATTACTTCTTGATTTATGGAATACGAGTAGGAATATTTTGTAGTTATCTTTTGATTTAAAGAGTTGTTATCCCATGTATCTTTAGCTTTATCTAGTACAATGACATCTTCTTTTATGAAGCGTCTATAGTCATTGGAATTATTACTTAGCTTAATTTTTTCTCCATTTTCATTATTTTTAATTTTCTTTTTAGCTCTCTCTATTTGATTTTCTCGAACAGTTTTTAAATAATCATGATATTTTATTTGATAAGTTACGATTAAATCCTGAACAACATGATCCGTTTCTGTTTGAATGATCTTATAAAAAATGGTTTCGTAATTTTCTGTGCGTGATTTATCGTTGTTTATTATATCGCTTAATTTATATATATGAGTTAAATCTCCAACAATTCTCCAATTGTTGTCATTTAAAACTTCTTGTTGATAGTCTTTCTTTAATTTTTTGATAGATTGTGTAATTACAAAAGTTCGTCCATCTTTAATATTAAAATATTTTATTTCGTCTGTACACATTGCTGCATCTGTGCATATAATCGTCTTACTATTTTCAAATTCAAAAGGATCTATTATTTCCCCGGTTTCTGGATTCATTCCAAACATCATTTGTTCTAATGGAATTAGTGTAGTACTTTCGTTTTTATTTCCTGAGAATATATTCATAGATATTGGTAGTCCATTTCCATCCATAAATAAACCCATGCCGACAACTGGTTTGGATTTTTTATCTTTCGCATTACCGGTATATTTTCTTAAATCATCTTCTTCAGAAATATCGAAGTAATAATTTGTACAATCATAATATAGAATTCTAGTATTTCTATCAACTATTGTTTTACTGTTATTATATATTTCTCTTTGGATATGATTTAATTCTTTATTTAAATAAGTCAAACCTCTATATAAATTTACTAAATCATATTTGGGCGTTTCTATAAAATTTTGACTTAATTCATAAGTTTTTAATTTAGAAGAGGGATAAATGATTCTAGAGTAAACTAAGTAAGATAATACTTCGTTTAAATCAAATTCAAATTTGTATTTTTTACTTATTTCTTTAATGATTTTATCTAATTTTAGTGAGTAATAAATTTCTTCTAAAAATAAATATCCGACATTGAAACTCATGTTTACATTTTTTGGTATAAGTCTGTTTTCATATTTCTTTATTATTACTTCTTTTGATTCTTCTGCAACAGCATGTTGATCAATATAATTTTTTAAATATTTATTTAACCAAGTATTAACGTCAATATTTTCTTTCTTAGCTAACTCAGTTACTTTATTTAAATTTCCGATAGTTTCGAGTTTTCTAGTAGTTCTTTTACCGTTTCTTTTATAATCCTCAATAATATAATAAATTATCGTATTAGTTGATTTAGAGTAGGAAATCCTGGCCATTATTATCACATCCTAGAATAATTATACCAGACTACGACATACTACGCAAGATATAAAACGATAAAAAAACAAGTATTTATCGTACTTGAAAGATATTTTTTAGACTACAACTGTCAAACTTGAGGGCTTAAATGAATAAGCCTTGTCTTTGTTACAATTTATAAGAGTAAAAATAGGATTTGGTAATTGACAAGAAAGGATAGGAACTCTTATAATGATTAAAGAATAGGATGTTGGAAGTATGCAAGAGAAAATTGAAAAATCATCAAATATAGTTCATAAAGAAAAACGATTAAGAAAAATTTTTTGGATTGTGTTAGCTATAATTCTTTTTTGTTTATTATTATTTTATTTTGTTGTTGGGGTAATTTATAATCGGGGAAATTTCAGTGTTCATATGGATGAAAATTTGTACTTTGATCGCGGATTACTTATTTATGACGATAAAGAATATAAAGTTTTTCGGACAGAACTTTTAGCTCCATCACCACAAGTATTTGATGATATGTTAGGGGCTTGGATTCCAGAAGATATTGCTAGTAGAGGTGGCGGAAGCCATAACGGAGATGAATACTTAGCTTATACTTTTTATATAGAAAATACGAGTGAAGAAGGTACAGAATATTGGGCTTCGATTGTCGTTGAAGATGTGATAAAAAATATTGATGAAGCGATGCGTATTCGTCTTTACCGGAATGGAGAAGCAATCACGTATGCAAAAGCCAGTCGAACGGGGGAAAGTGAAGAGGGTACAACTAAATTTGTAACAGACCATTTAGTAACTTCCTTTTATGTTCCAGATTTTACACCAGGTAGCATTGATGAATATACTTTAGTCATTTGGATTGACGGTGATGATTTAGAGTGTACCGATAATATTTTAGGTGGCGAGTTTAAAGTTCATATGAATTTTACGGAAGAAGCACCTGTAGAATAATAAAGCAAAAACATTGCTTTTTTCTTTTGGTAAAGAGGTGACAAGTATTCTAAATTTGATTGACAAGAAAAGAAAGAAAAAATTATAATGTTAACATAGGAAAGAGTAATGAAAAGGAAGTTGGGAGTAAAAAAATATGAAAAAGAAAGATGATACTCATAAAAAGAAAATAAAAATGTTAGCTTTAATCTGTACAATAAGCATTGTTTTAATAGGGGTTTCTACATATGCTTGGTTTATTGGTATGCGGACAGTAAATGTCTCTGGTTTTGATATTAATATTGCCGCGACTGAAAGCCTATATTTATCTTTAAATGGCGAAGATTGGGATTATACGGTTAATATTAATGAAGAAAACTATGATGATCCAGCTGTTGTGTATGACGGTCATACAAATAGCTGGGGAAATGTTGGTTTGATCCCTATGAGTAGTGTAGGAAAAATTGATGCCAATTCTTCGAAACTAATTTTGTATGAAAAAGGTTCATTTACGGCTTCACCAGGTGGATATCGTATTATGGCTAGTGAAGTAGAAAATAAAGGTACCACTGAAGCTTCTGGATATGTTGCCTTTGATTTATTTATTAAAAATTTATCTGGAGAAGAATATTATGGTTTTATTGATAACCCAATGGAAAATGAAGAGGCAGTTTATTTGACAACGGATTCTAGTGTTATTGTAAGTGATTCGGGAGCCGATGCGGAAAAAACAGGAATTGAAAATTCTGTACGTGTTGCTTTTGCTCAAATCGGACGTGTTGAGGCCACAGAAACGGATACAGCACTTATTACAGGGATAGAGTGTGCTGGTGGTAACGGCGTAACAAGTATTTGTTCTCGGGATGCAACTATTTGGGAGCCAAATGATAAAGCACATGTAGAAAATGCTATTAATTGGTACAATACTTCTTGTAAACACCGTAATGGAGAGGATCTTACTTTAGAAAGCTCTTATACGGGAACTTGTGGCACTATTACAGATGGGGTATTTTATCCAACTTATGCAATTAGTGGGGTGATTGATCACACAGATAACGTGGATAATTACGATGGAAAAGAATATAATGGCTGGACAAATTCGATAAGTAATACACCAGCACAAGGAAAATTATATGCGGTAGATACATTTACAGATACCGAAAAGTATTTAAAAGGAACTGAACGATTAGCATTTATGTATCTTGCTCCTAATAGTATTACAAAGGTTAGAGTATACATTTATTTAGAAGGACAAGACGTTGATAATTATGACTTCGCCCAACTAGGACGTCAAATTCGTGTTAATTTTGGCTTCACAAAAGAAAGATTTACTGGTGAGGACGTTAATCATACAGGGCCAGAATTACCTGATGATGTAGAAGTTATAAGAAAAGCTTCTTATGAAGCAGATGGCACTATAACAGCCATTTCAAATGCAAATGTAACTTTTAGTAATAATGAATTTCATGTACCGAATGACGTAAATACTTTTACTTTTGAAGATGCTGGAGTTTTAAAACAAGCCACTTATATTACAGCAACAGTAACCGAAGAAGCTCATTGGGAGTTTACGGATCTTACCCCATAAGAAACGAATAAAAACTCGTTTCTTTTTATAAAAAATTCATTTTAAGGCCAAACTAAAACAACTAGAGTAAAGGAGTGTAGTATGGAAATAATTTATTTACTAATTGGTTTTGCGATTATTATCTTTTTTTCGAATGTGCTAGTAGATGCTGCTTCATCTTTAGCTTTGAAACTTAAAATTCCCAAAATGCTAATTGCTCTTACGATCGTAGCCTTTGGAACCTGTGCGCCAGAACTGGCTATTTCTTTTCAAAGTGTCGCTAGTCAAAATGGAGAAATGGCATTTGCTAATGTTATAGGAAGTTGTATTGTCAATGTCTTTTTAATTATTGGATTAGCAAGTTTTATTAAACCAATTAAAGTAAGACATATGACAATAAAAAAGGAACTACCAATTTTATTAATTGTAACAACCGGTTTCGCAATTTTAATGCTTGATAGTATATTTAATCCTTTAACAGCTAATACTTTTTCAAGAGCAGATGGTGTCATTCTTCTTCTTTTATTTAGTTTATTTGTTCTTTATCTTGTGCAAATGCTTTTTAAAAGAAATTCGCAACAAGAAGAAGTAAAGAGTAAATATTCGCCCTTTCTTGCTATTATCTTATTAATTGTTTCTATTGGCTTTATCACTTTTAGTAGTGACTTAATTGTTGAAAATGCTGAAATAATTGCCCATAATTTTGGAATTAGTGAAAAAATCATCACCATGTTTGCTATTGTAATAGGAACGAGCTTGCCAGAATTATTCATGACGATTACAAGTGCTACGAAAGGCGAGTTTGACATAGCAATTGGAAATATTATTGGTACCAATATTTTTAATATTTGCATTGTCCTTGGTTTACCTATTATTTTTTATGGAGATATTGTATTAACTGGGTTTAATTTTCTTGATATTTTAGCTGTTTTTCTTTCTTCTTTTTTACTTTTTCTATTCGCGAGAAGCGAGAGAACGATTAACAAAAAAGAAGCTTTAATCATGCTTTTCTGTTTTGTGTTATATTATATTTATATTTGTTTTTAAAATATTTAAGAGAAACTTTTTCGACAAAAATTAGCAAAAACTTTCATCTGTTCACTTGTTTTATAAATTTACATATTATATAATTTTGGCAGGAACATTTGATGTGAGTGTCATCCTCCAGTCTTGAAAAAGAAAGGGGGGGGGTAGATAAAGATGAAGACTAAGACTTTTATTGTAAAAGTTCTAAAACTCATTTCTATAATTTTATTACTATCTACCTTACTGGTTTTAGCAATAAAAAAATAAGACACTCTTTGATATGAACCCCATTTCTTGGACAAAAAGAAATGAGGTTTTTAAATGAGTAAATTAAGTTATGATGAAAAGGTATCATTATATTATGAAAAGAAAAATGGAACAACAATTCCAACATTAGTAAGTA
>CALVUM010000066.1 GCA_944363605.1 uncultured Bacilli bacterium | reverse complement strand
AACCACTTTAAACTTATTAAAAAACACCATTTTGGGTGGTTAAATGGTGGTTGAAACAAAAAATAATCATTAAAAACCCTTATAAAACAAAGTATCTCAGCCTTTCGGCTGAGATTTCAGGGGGTTATGATTTTTCACATAATAAATATTATGATATCTATGCCTATGCTACCGTAGATGAGCAATATCAAAGGAGAATCTTAGGCGATGCAACAGAAGAAATTGGACCATTTGGTACAGTTAAATATCTAACACAAACTAGACAAATAGGAAGTTGGTATACCAACCAAGCTAGTTTTATTTGGTCTAGTTCTCCGTGGTTTATCCGTGGAGCTCCTCATACGTACGGTTTGAATGCAGGTGCGTTTGCTTTTGGAAATGGTAATGGTCATGTGCATAGTGCTGTTAGTTTTCGAATGATTTTAACTCCAGAATAAAATGAGTCTTTAAAAAAGACTCATTTTTTGATATACTTTAGATACTAAAGGAGAAGCAGGATAATGAAAAAAACGATTATTTTAGGAATTCTCCTCACCAGCCTAATTGTTCTGGGGGGGGGGTTATTTGAATAAAACACCAATACCAGAACAAACAAAAACAGATGAAAATATTGAACTAGCTATTTATTTAAATGATGAAAAAACACATAAAATTCCTCAAAAAGAAGGAAATGTATTTGATGAAACAAGAAGTAGTTGTACAAATGGAGCTTATATTATATGGGATTATGAAACTTGGAGTCCAGTAGTAAAAAAACTGAGTGAATATAAAACAAGATGTGAAATCTATTTTAAAACAGGTTATAGTGAATCTATATTAAATGGGACAGATCCGGTTTTAAAAGAAGAATTAGTACCTGTAACAATCGAGGAAGATGGAACTGTGAAAAAAGCAGATATTGGAAGTGCATGGTATAGTTATGAAAAAAAGGAATGGGCGAATGCGGTCATATTATTTGATGAGAGTGAAGATTATTTAGCTGGAGAAATCATACCAGAAGAGAAAATAGAAAGTTATTTTGTATGGATTCCCAAATACCGATATCAACTATGGGATTTAGGAAGCTATGATAGTTTAACAACCATTGATGAAAGCAAAGTTCATGAAATTCCTATAATATTTGGCGACTATAATACCAGTGATGAAAAAGAAAGTGAATGTACCACACCCATGGAAAGTGGAGCGAGTGGCAATTGTAGTGTTGGTGATTATATGACTCATCCGGCATTTTTAAGTATTCCAAGTACTGGATTTTGGGTCGGTAAATTTGAAACAGGATATGCTGGGGCAAGCAGTGTAAAAGAAGCTCTGCAAAATGTTAGAGACTCAAGTAAAGTGATTATCAAACCGAATGTTATTTCGTGGAGAGGAATACAAGTTGCTAATGCCTTTTACACTTCATATGATTATAAACGAGAGCTAGATAGCCATATGATGAAAAACATAGAGTGGGGAGCGGTAGCCTATTTACAACATAGTGCCTATGGTTCACAGGAAAGTGTAAGGATTAATAATCATTTGGATTTTTTAACTGGTTATCAAGGAAATGTTGAGCCTACTTGTGGAAATTCAGGTAGAGAAAATATAGAATGTAATCGGTATTGCAATGATGGAACATGCAATACAGCTTATCCTGATAGCGTTCTTTCTAGTACTACTGGAAACATAACCGGTGTTTATGACATGTCAGGTGGTGCTTTGGAATATACTTTTTCCATAACTTTAGATCAGAATGGAAATATAGTGAGTGGAAGAAATAGCCTAAATAATTCGGGATTTAATGGAGTATTTGTTTGCCCAACTTGTGATAATGATACTTCTATGCTTACATCATTGACAACTGGTTATAAATTACCAGAAACTAAATATTACGACTTATATATGTATACAAACAATTTATTAAATTATCAGAACCGAATTTTAGGTGATGCTACTGGAGAATTAGGGCCTTTTAAATATGTTCAGGTAGATAAACGAAATATTAGTAGTTGGTATTTAGATATGGCCAATTCTTATATTGGGATTAACACTGGTTTTTTTCAACGTAGCTCTGCTTATTATGAAGGAAATGGAAGTGGAATTTTTAGTTTTACTTCTTATTATGGTGGTAATATTTGGGATTGTTCTTATCGTATTATTTTAACTTAGCTATAAATGGTTATAAATATTCTTAATAATCTGTTATTTTTTAAGTGACAAAATTGTCACTCTTTTTGTCACTTTAAAGTCATAAATCTTTAGTATAATGATGTCATGAAAGGAAAGATTGTATGGAGATTCTACGTGTTGATAACTTATGTAAACGATATGGAAAGGATAGTACTTTAGTAGAGGCTTTGAAAAATGTTTCTTTTAAGGTAGAAAAGGGCGAATTTGTTGCAATTGTCGGACCTAGTGGTTCTGGGAAAAGTACGCTTTTACATATTTTAGGGGGTGTAGACAAGCCGACAAGTGGTCATGTTTATGTTGAAGGAACAGATGTTTTTTCTTTGAATGAAAATAACTTGGCTATTTTTCGAAGAAGACAAGTTGGACTTATTTATCAATTTTATAACTTGATTCCCATTTTAAATGTGGAAGAAAATATTTCTTTACCTGTAATGTTAGATGGGAAAGAGCCGGATAAAAACTATTTACAAGAATTAATAGAAACTTTAGGATTAGAAGATCGTGTAACTCATTTGCCAAATGAATTATCGGGAGGACAACAGCAAAGAGTGAGTATTGGAAGGGCTTTGATTTATCACCCATCTTTACTTTTAGCAGATGAACCAACTGGAAATTTAGATAGTAAAAGTAGTCATGAAATTATGGAGTTATTGGAGATTTCTAATAAACGATATGGCCAAACAATTATTATGATTACGCATGATGAAAGTTTAGCGATGCATGCGGATCGAATTATTACGATTGAAGACGGTCAAATTATTCGGGATGAAAAGGTGAAGTAAGATGAAGCTTTTAAATCGTTTAACTTTAAAACACCTTTTTCTAAATAAGAAAAGAACCATTGTTACGATTATAGGTATTACTTTATCAACTGCTTTAATGGTTGGGATTGGCCTTCTTGTTTCCACTTTTTTAAATGCGATGATTCTTGATACAATTAAATATTCTGGTTCTTATCACGCTTACTTTGATGGGGTTACAAAAGATGAAGTTGAGCAAATTGAAAGGCATATTGAAGTGCAAGAGGCTTATTCTTATGGAATTTTAGGTTTTGCGAATATCCCTTCTACGAATACTTATAAACCTTATTTATATGTAGCTTCAGCAGATGACGCTTATTTTCTTCATGAAGATTTATTAGAAGGTAGGTATCCAATTAATGATCGTGAAATTGTGATTCCGAATCATCTACTTACTAATGGTGAAGTAGAGGTAGAAGTCGGAGATGAACTTACATTAGCCGTTGGTCCAAGGATGATGTTTGGAGAAGAAGTTTATGATAATGCTGTCTCTTTTGAATTTAATGAAGATGAAACTTTTGAGTATGTGGAACCAAAATTCACTAAAACGTATACAGTTGTTGGAATTATAGATCGAAGTAAGGTAGAAGATTATTCGGCACCTGGTTATATGGTTTTTACGACTAAAAGTGAAGAGATAAAAATGTATCGTTCTTTTGTAGAATACAAGAATATCAAGAAAACGTATGAACTGACAGAGAATATTTGTGAAAACTTAAATGATAATGTTTCTTGTAATGTTCATGATCATCTTCTTTATTATTATGGGGTTTCTAAATATTCCAATATTAACCGGACAATTACTTCAATGCTTGCTATTGTTTTAACGCTTTTAAGTGTTGGTTCTTTTATTGTTATTTATAATTCTTTTGCTATTTCAACAATGGAAAGAAAAAAATCTTTTGGATTATATTCTAGTTTAGGGGCGACCCCAAAACAAATTAAATATACTGTTTTTTTTGAAGCGTTCTTGGTTGGATTACTCGGAATTATCTTAGGAATAGTGGGAGCTTTTTTAGGAATTTACATTTTGGTTCAAGTTTTAAATTATTTGATTCAAGATAGTTGGGGACTCACTTTGATTTTTACAGTTAATCCATATTATTTATTGATTCCAATTTTGTTTATGATTTTTGTTGTATATATTTCAGCTTTTATTCCAGCTAAGCGTTCTTCTCGAGTAACCGCGATTGAAATGATTCGGGAAAATGATGAAATAAAAATTCCAAGAAAAAAAGTAAAAACACCAAAATGGATTTTTAAACTTTTTGGTATGGAAGGCGAGATTGCTTTAAAAAATATGAAGCGAAATAAAAGAAAATATCGGATTACTTTATTATCTTTGTTTATAAGTATAGTTTTGTTTATTTCGTTTAGTACTTATTTAAAATATGGTTTATCAATTGTTTCATTAAATGAACTTCCTAAATATGATATTTTGGTGTCTTCGGATGATTCAGATGCTTTAAGAGAAATAGAAAAGCATGATTTAGTGGATAACTCTCATATTTTTTATCTTAATGCGTTATCCTATGAAAAATTAGATGAATCAATGTATCAAAAAGATTATTATAAATATATAACGAATTATTATTTTGAAGATTATCATATTGTTACTCTTTCAGCGGTTATTCTTGAAGATGAAGATTATAAAAAAATTACAGATATGTATCATGTTTCTTCGGATACGATTCTTTTCTTAAATGATCTATCTTATGTCTTTTATGACAATGGTAGTCGACTTGCTTATCAGACCCCAATTTTTGCTAAAGATATGACTTCATTTCGGTTTTGTGACGGTAGTGGAAGAGTCTGCAAAGAGATGCCTATTCATCTAGTTTCTCTTGAAGAAAAAAATTCTGTTTTTGAAGAATTTCTCTATGAAAATATTACTCAAACAGTCTTTTTATCGGAACAAATTGCTTTAGATAGTGGATTATTTGTGGAAAGTTATGAAGATGAAAACGGAGAAGAAGTTTTGAGAGACTATCACGATCGATATCAATATTTAACGATTCAAAGTAAAGAATATGAAAAGCTTTATAATGAATTAGATAAGGAATATGGTTCTACTTTAAATGGAAATATTAGTTCGCCTGCTATTGAAGCTCAAAATGAAAAAAATTCTTTATTAGCAATTAAAATTTTGATGTATGGCTTTATTACTTTAGTTACTTTAATTGGTGTAACAAGTGTCTTTAATACGATTTATACGAGTATTCATTTACGGAGAAGGGAATTTGCCATGTTACGAAGTGTTGGTTTATCGCCAAAAGGGTTCCAAAAAATGATTTTCTTTGAAAGTTTCTTCTTTGGATTAAAATCTTTATTTTATGCTTTACCTGTATCGTTTGGCTTTATTTTCCTTATTTCAAGAAGTATGGGGTATTCGTTCCAATTTGGTGGTATTTTAGTTCCTTGGGGATCAATTTTAATCGCGATTATTGGTGTGTTCTTACTCATTTTACTAACAATGATGTATTCAGCAAGAAAAATTAAAAAAGAAAATATTTTAACTTCTTTACAGGATGAAAATATTTAACTTTCATCCTTTTTCTTGCAATTTTGTAAGATATAATTTTGTTAAAAAAGGATTTTGAAACGTTTTTTTGTTAAGTTATAGATAGGTTGTGGTTTTATGTCTTATATTAAAGCAATTTATGCAGCACTTATTTGTTTTCCGCTTCTTCTTCTTTTAATTCTTTTGCCTTATATTATTCGGGAATATCATAAGTATGGTTCTGTTTATTGGTATCGAGGTTTAATTTTGTTTTCTTTTATGCTTTATTTAATGGCAGCTTATTTTTTGGTTATTCTACCGCTTCCGACAATGGAAGAAGTTTTATTACTTGATACACCAAGGATGCGACTTATCCCTTTTGCTTTTGTTTTAGATTTCATTAAAGAAAGTGGTTTTGTTTTTCAAGATATTACTACTTATTTCTCGGCTTTTACTTCCGCAAGTTTTTATGTTCCTTTTTTTAATATTTTACTTTTCCTTCCTTTAGGAATTTATTTGCATTACTATTTTGAATGGAATTTAAAGAAAACAATTTTTGCAAGTTTTTGTTTAAGTTTGTTTTTTGAATTAACTCAATTAAGTGGTTTATATTTTATTTATCCTAGAGGATATCGACTATTTGATATTGATGACTTACTTTTAAATACTTTTGGAGGATTTGTCGGCTATTTTTGTGGAAGTTTCTTTTTAAAGTTTTTGCCTTCACGAAAAGACATTGACCAGAAGTCTCTTTTAATGGCAAATAAGGTTTCAATTATTCGAAGGGGACTTTCTTTTCTTTTGGATTTTCTTTTAGTAGGTCTTTTATGTGGAATCTTACATGTTTCCTATGTATATGTCTGGTATTTTCTTTATTTCGCTCTTTTACCTATCTTTTTTAATGGACAAACTGTTTTTCAACGTTTTTTTCATTTGAAAATTGTTCATCAGGATTTAGAAAAAACGCCATGGTATTTATATGGGACACGATTTCTTTTGTTTTTGATAGAATTTTTCTTTATCCCTTTTTCGATTGTTTTTCTTTATCGGTATTTTTTAAGTTTTTTTGGTAATTGGAATACCTTAGGACTTTTTCTTTTAGCTATTGGAATTCTATTGTATTATTTGCTTCTTTTTTTGAAATTGCTTTTTTTTAAAAGATTATTCTATGAAAAAATTACTTGTTCTAAACTTATTAATACTTTAGAGATTTCTTCAAAATAAAAAAAATTATTCGTTAATAAAAATTTTGGCATTTTTATCTAGAATAATTTTTCTTGGATTATGAAATAACGTTCTAATTTGAATGTTATTTTTTTTATTTGTTGTTATTTTTTTTAATAAAGCAATTTGTTCAGGAGAGTTTGCTTTATCCTTTATTTGGTCTAAGGAAATATCATCAATTGTAAAAATTCCGTTTAAACATTTAATGACTGTTGCATTTTCTTTTGAGGTTTTAATAATTAGTTGATCTTTATTATCTAAATAAATAATATTTTCATTTTCAATTATTTTCATATCTTTTTCCTTTCTTTTTAAATTATAACACATTTGCTCGTATTTTGTTCGAAAACATAAATAATTTTTGTTTTAATGGCAAAATTAAATATGAGGTAGTTGGAATGAATTTAACTAGATTAGAAGACTTAAGAGATGAACTTAATCTTACAAAGAAGAAAATAGCTAATGATTTAGGCATTAGCGATTCGGTTTATGGAAGATGGGAAAATGATCGGTTTTTGATACCGACTAGAAGATTATATCAACTAGGAAATTATTTTCAAGTAAATATTGATTATATTTTACGTTTAACTGATAATCGAGTTTCTATTTTTAGTGATAAGAAAATTGATTTGGATCTTGTTGCGAAGAGACTTCGTGAGGTACGTTCAGATATGAATTATACCTTGAGAGATTTAACAGATACTTTACACACCTCTAGTTCAACTTGGAGTGCATATGAAACGGGTAAGGTTTTAGTTTTAAGTGCATTTTTAATTCAAGTTTGTCAGGAAAGTAATGTTTCTATTGATTGGATTTTAGGTAGATGTGATGAGAAATATCGAAATTAATCAATTTTTAAAAAATTAAAAATTTTTTTGTTAACTATTTTTTTATAAAACATTTGATTTTTTTATTGAATTTATAAAATATAGTGTATAATATATATCCAATAAAGGAGATTATTATGCAAAAGATAGAAGAAATAAAAAATGCTTTAACATTTTATGTGTTAGCCAATAGATTAAAAACTACGATAATTGATGAAAATCATAATTATAGTGTTGCTGATAGTATTTTTGGAAGTATGATTTTAGCAATAGCTATGAATTCAGAATTTAAAGAAACGGATAATGTTGGAAAATTATTAAGAATGATGTTGTTAGATGATTTTTCAAAATTAAATCCGGAATATCCTATTCAAGAGGCTTTAGCAAAAGGAAAACAGTATAAAGAAGAAATCGATGAAGCACGTTCGTTACAAACAAAAGAATCAAAACTTATATTTAAATACAAAATGTTAGATTATTCTTTAACCCAGTTACTATCAGAACAAGGAGATACTTTACAATATTTAGAGTTATTAAAAGAAGGTATTAAAATTTTTCGACCTAAAGATTCTGATGAGTATTCTAAATATGAAGAAATTTTTAGGTTTTATTATTTAATTTTAAATTAAAAAATAAAGTTAGAAGTGGCTGGGATAATAAACATTGGAATGTCAATTCTGAAAGAATAGAAAGAATATCAGAACACATTATAGGTACAATTGCTTTAGCAATAGCAATGGACTCCGAATTTGATTATAATGAGAAAATTAATGCTGAGAGAAATTTTGAAATAGATGAAATTATAAAACTTCTTGCGATTCATGAAGTAGGAGAAACATTAATTGGAGATATAACACCTTTTGATGGAATTACACCAGAGCAAAAAAAAGAAATGGAACATAAAGCAATGATTGATGTTGTTGGTAATTTAAGCGATAAAAGGAAGTTTTTAGATTCACTTTTTGAGTTTGATGAACAATTATCAACTGAATCAAGATTTGCGCGTTTCTGTGATAAGATGGAAGCTGATTTACAATCTAAACTTTATCAAGATAGTGGTTTACATCGCTCTTTAGATGATCAAAGCAATAATTTTATTTTTGAAAGTTCTAAAGTTCAACAAATGTTAGAAGATGGTGCTCAAACTATATTTGATCTCTGGTATGGATTGGATATAAATATATATAAAGATAGTTTTGCTTTTCCTGAGTTTGCTAATATGCTAAAAGTGGTAAGAGATAATAATATATTTACATTAAACAACGGTGTTATTAAACAAAAGGTAGAACTTTCTGTAGAAGAACATAAATTTTTAGTTGACGAGTTAGGAAAGGTAATAAAAGCCTTACAAGATGATGATAAAGTTGACTGTGTTTATATAACTAATTATCAAGATCAGGAAAATGATAGAGGCGCTATTTGTTTAGTAGCTCTAGTAAGTGATACTATAAGTGATGCAAACTATGAGTCATTAAAAGAAAAGCTTCATAGTGATTTTGAAAAAAATAACACTACCAATATTTCAGTAAATATTAATTTTGATTATGTTAGCAAGTATTCTGTAATTGCGTTAAACCCAAGTGAAGTTTATAGAGTTGAAAGATTAATAGAGTCAAGTATAATTTTTGATAAAAGTGGAAAAATTACTGAAGTAAGAGATAAAAGTAAAAAATATGGTCATTTATATTCATTTCATTTAGTTGATTATAAACCGCCTGTTGATGAATCTTTACTATTAAATTTGAAAAAGTAAAAAAGATGATTAAAAATATTAATGTTCGTAATCATCTTTTCCTTTTGTTATAAGATTCTGTTTAATAGATGATATTTTTCATCACTTGATAAAAAGAGTATATTTAAAGGAAAAGAAACTGTCAAAAAACTAATTGGCTAATTTTTTAACAGTCTCTTTTTATATATCAATGTCCGAAAATTTCGGACAGATTTCTTAATGGAGCGAGTGTCGTAGTTATCTACAACTCTTTTTCACTTCTTAACGATTTGATATATAAAATATCAATCACTAATAATAGCTTAGCACATTACATATTAATAATCAATTGTTCTAATATATTTTGTTCTAATATATTTTTGTTAATTAAAATAGTAAACGCTCGTTTTTAAAAGAAAAGAGAGTTTACAAATGTAAAAGCTCAATTATAATATACACTTATGGTTTCTATGTCGTATAAGAAAGGAATTTTTTGTTATGAAAC
>CALVUM010000065.1 GCA_944363605.1 uncultured Bacilli bacterium | reverse complement strand
TCTAGAGAATATAATTTGATTGTAAAAGAGCTAAAGAAATACAAAGGTGTAACAATACCTAAGACAGTTTGTAATTTGCCAGTTTATTTAGAAAACAACAAAAATAAAATAGATTATTCTACTTATGGGCATAATGGCTGGTTTGTAGGTAGTGGTGCTATAGAAAGTTCTAACAAAACTGTAATACAACTCAGATTAAAACAATCTGGTATGAGATGGAGTGTGGATGGTGCTAATTATATGATTGCATTAAGATGCATGTGGGAAAGCGATCATTGGAATGAAATAGAAAAAATAGTGACTGATTATCTTTATTAGTAGTAGTCACTATTTTTTTATTTTGCCCCGGAAATTTTTTTGCACCCGATGTTTTCCTTTTTCTTGAATGCACTACATAACTATGGTATAGTTAACTTAGAATTTAGGAGGCATTATGGCAGAAGTAAAGGCGAAGAAGAGTCTGGGACAAAATTTTTTAAAAGATGAAAATATTCTCCAGAAAATTGCTGATAGTTTTAAAGTAAATGCAAATGATTTAATTATTGAAATTGGTCCAGGAATGGGAGCTTTAACTAAATATTTAATTCAAAAGCCTAGTTCCCTCTTTTGTTATGAAATTGATGAGCGAATGAAAGATATTTTGTTGTCTTTTAAAAGCGAGAAAGTTGAAATTATTTTTGATGATTTTTTAAGAAGAGATTTACAGAAAGATTTAAAACAAGATTTTGAACATATTTATGTGATTGCAAATATTCCTTACTATATTACAACGCCAATTATTGAACACTTATTAGAAAGTGCTATGCCTATTTCTGGAATGACTTTATTAGTTCAAAAAGAGGTGGCTTTGCGTTTTTGTGCCTCTCCTAAAACAAAAGATTATGGTTATTTTACTGTATTTTTGCAACATTTTTTTGAAATTCATAAATTGTTTGATGTTTTTCCTAATGCTTTTGTGCCCAAGCCTAAAGTAACCAGTTCTGTTGTTCAGTTTGTTCGTAAGGAAAAAATATATGATTTAGATGTTTCTTCGTTTTGTTCCTTTTTAAAGCAATGTTTTCAATATAAACGAAAAACTTTAAGAAATAATCTTCAACAATATGATTGGTCCAAGATTCAAAATATTTTAGATAAGTATGGTTTTTCTTTAAATGTTCGGGCTGAAGAACTTTCCTATGAAATTTTTGTTTTGCTTTTTAAGAGCTTGTTTAACTAGTACTAAGATACTAGTTTTTTTCATATATTTTTTTAGGTGAAGCATATGGTATTTCAAGTGGGCGATTTAGTGACGCGGATCAGTTATAATCATGATGTCGTTTTTAAAATCTTAAATATTCGCGGGGAAATGGCCTATTTAAAAGGAGTACAAGTTCGTCTTTATGCAGATGCTCCCTTAGAAGATTTGCAGCTTTATGTACGTGAAGATCGTGAGGATGAAGAAGATTTTTTACTACCGGAAACTGCTATGCGTGGAGATTTTTTTTATCTTCCTGGTAAAGTTTTACATATCGATGCAGATCAAGAATATTTAGAACGATGTTTAAAATTTTATAAGAAGAATAAAGTAATGGCTGTAGGAAAAAAAATTAAAGAAAGCGAGATTGCTAAGCAAATTCGAGGGCTATTAGTTGAATATCAGCCAGATATCGTCATTATTACTGGTCATGATGCTTATTATCCTAAAAAGGGTGGTAAGGAAGATATTCATAATTATAAAAATACAGAAAATTTTGTTAAGGCAGTTAAGGAAGCTCGCAAGTATGAAAAAAGTCATGAAAAATTAGTTATTATTGCTGGTGCATGTCAAAGTAATTATGAAGAGTTAATTAAAGCAGGCGCTAATTTTGCTAGTTCACCAAGGCGTGTAAATATTCATGCTTTAGATCCAGCTATAATCGCGACTGTGCTTGCTATGAGTGAACGCAATAAGGAGATTGATTTAGTAAAATTATTGTCACGAACGAAATATGGTGCGAGTGGTATGGGCGGCATTATTAGTACTGGTATGATGTATGTTGGTTTTCCAAGATGAGGAGGGTGAGTTATGAATCTTGATATAGTACGTGAGAAAATTGCAGGTTATTTACATAAAAATGTAACGATTCGAGTATATGGATTACGAAATAAAAATTTTGAATATTATGGTGAAGTAAGTGGAGTATATCCATATGTTTTTACGGTTTTAGTAAATGGTGTTGAGAAGAGTTTTAACTATTCGGATGTAATAATTGGTGATGTTGTTGTTAAATTAGCGTAAAATGCTTGAAATAATTGAATTTATGCTTTACAATGAATATAAGTTGTAGGAACTTTAGAAGGAGAGTAAATGATGAAAATTACATCTGTAAGTGTTCGTAAGATCACAAAAGAAAATTCAAGATTGAGAGGAATTGCATCTGTTTTACTTGATGATGCGTTTGCTATTCATGATATTCGTATCATTGAGGGCGATAATGGTTTATTTATTGCTATGCCAAGTAGAAAAACTGCAACAGGAGAGTATAGAGATGTTTGCCATCCAATAAATCCTGATGTTCGTAGCGAATTTACAGAAGCTATTTTAGAAGAATATAATAAACAAGATGCTGAATAAATTCTAGGTAACTAGAATTTTTTTTGACTTTTATTCGTGAGATAAAAAGTTGTTTTAAAATTGGTATATTTTTTTTCTCTTTTCATATATTTTTCTAGGTGATAATAATGGAAATAGAAAGTGCTTCTCCTCTAATCCCGGCAAATCATGAAGTTAAAATTATTGACCGAAGAGAAATTCATATTACAGGAGTCAAAAAAATTAGTAGTTTTGATCATGAAGAATTTTTATTAGAAACCACAATGGGAATTCTCTTATTAAAAGGAAGTGGCTTAGAACTTTTAAAGTTAGATACTCATGATGGTAATGTAAGAATAAAAGGGAAAATTATCAGTTATCAGTATTTAGAAAATGGTAAAGGAAAAGCCAAAGAAGAAAGTTTTATGGCAAAACTTTTTAAATAATGGATGAGGTAACTCAATTACTATCGTTTTTTCTTTCCTTTTTATTTGGATTTGGTTTTCATATTTTAACAAAATGGCATTTTAAAATTTCTGAGACTTATTCAACGATTATGAAATATTTTACAACGATTCTTTTTGTTCTTGATATTGTATTGTTATATATTTATTTTATGTATCATTTAAATGATGGCGTTATTCATATTTATTTTTTATTTTTCGTGGCATTTGGTTTTGTTGTTTTTGATATTTTACAAAAACATGTCAAGTTGCATTTTTTCTTGCCAAGTAAAGTTGCAAAATTATTTCGTAGATGATATATTTTGATATAGAAGTATAAATAGGTGACGAGAATGAAAAAGAAAGGTTCCAATAAGGCTAAAAAGCGGTTTTTGTTTTTATCTGTTTTTTTTATCGGATTAGTTGGTTTATCTTTTGTATCTATTTTTCGAGACTGGTTACAAATAATGAGTAATAAAGAACAAATTGCTAGTTTGACGGCTTATTATGATGAGTTGTTGGCAGAAGAGGAGAGTTTAACTAGTGAAGTAACGAAGCTTCATGACCCTGACTATGTAGCCCGTTATGCAAGAGAAAGGTATATGTATTCTTTACCGGGGGAGTTTATTATTAAACTTCCAGAAGAATAAGAAAGTTTTTCTTTCTTTTCTTTTTTTTCTATTTTAAAATAGAGGTAGGGATTTTTATGGAGAAGTTTTGTCATATAAAATTATTTGATTTACAATTAGATGGGAAAAAAGTTTTACAAGATTTTTCTTTATCTTTTGATGAAAAAAAATGCGTTTGTCTTTTAGGCGAAAGTGGGTCTGGAAAGTCTTTATTATTAAAATCTTTATCTAAAAATTCTCATTTGTTTCTATCGAACGGTAAAATTTCTTTTTATTTTTTAGAGGGAAAAGAAACAACGAATTGGAAAAAAGATTTGCATTATGAAACTTTATCTTTAGATTGGCAAAATTTTTTGGAACAATTTTTAAGTAAAAAAAGAGGTTTTGAAAAACGATTCTCGCTTGCTTTAAAACTTCTTGAACAACCCGATTATTTGTTTTCAGAAGATTTGCATTCTTTTCTATCTTTTCAAGAAATGAACTTTTTTTTGTCATTTTTAAAAAGTCAAAATATTACTTTTTTTTGTGTAACAAATCAAATTGAAAGTACACCTTTTTTTGATTATTTGATGGTTTTAAAAAATAATCGAATTGCTTTAGAAGGTAATACTATTGCTGTTTTAAAAGAAGAAAAAATTATGAAACTGCTTGGGTATTCACTTCCTTTTTATGTAAATATGAGTATTCAGCTGGGGTATTATGGGATTGTTGATTCGATATATTTAACTAAAGAAGAATTGGAGGAAGGAATATGGCCATTAAATTGAGTGATTATATTAATCCAAATGGTTTTTCGATTTTAGTTAATTTTCCAACTAAATTAGATAATTGCCCTACAACTGCATCGGTTGGTTATGTTTTAAATCGTTTTTTTAAAAAGAAATGTTCGGTAATGGAGTTTTTGCAAGAGAGTGGAAATTTCTCAGAAAAAAAATGTGAACAAGCTTTACAGTTGGTAAAATTGAAAACAAGTTTATATACGGTATCTATGTCTTCTTTAACTAGGGTAGAAACAAAAAAAGTAATGCTCTCTTTAGCTTTGTTATGGCAGTCAGAAGTTTTCGTTTGTGAATATTTTTTTGAAGAGTTAACTTATGGAGAACGAGAGTATTTTAAAAGATTTTTTCGTAATTTAATGTATAAGAAAGATATTAAAATCATTTTAATTGAAAATGATATGAATTTTGTTTGTGAAACAGTTAAAGGTTTTTATTTATTTACAAAAAATGGAAAGGCTAAGTATATTACAGATTTTTTTGATGAAGAAATTTATAAGTATGTTGATATGCCTTTTACAGTGGAGTTATTAAAATATTTTGAATCTTGCGGTCACAAAGTTGATCATGAAATTACTTTTAATGAAACTTTAAAAGCTATTTATCGAGGTGTAAAATGAGATATTTAGCAAGAATTTCTTATGATGGAAGTAAGTTTTTAGGATTTCAACGTTTAAAAAATGGGAAAGGAGTTCAAAATGAGCTTGAAAGAGTACTTAGTATTTTAGCTAAGAAGCACGTCTTTGTTCATGGAGCAGGAAGAACAGATGCTGGGGTTCATGCCTTAGATCAATGTATTCATTTTGATTTGGATATACCTATTTCTCTTGATAAATTAAAGTATGCGATGAATCGGCTTTTAAATAGTGCTGTTTTAGTAAATGATATTCAAGAGGTTTCTGATGATTTTCATGCTCGTTATGCAGTAAAGGAAAAGACTTATGAATATGTAATTGTTTTAAAAGAAAAGAATGTTTTTTTACATGATTATGTTTATCTTTTGGATCAAGATTTGGATATTGAAAAAATGGAAGAAGCCAGCAAACTTTTTTTGGGAATTCATAATTTTAAAAATTTTGTTTCAGGAGACCGAGAACAATTTATGGCTTCTATTTTAGATATTCAATTTTCTTTAAAAAAACCCTGTTTAAAAATTTCTTTTAAAGGGCATTCTTTTTATCGTTATATGGTTCGAAGTATGGTTGGTGCCCTTATTGATGTTGGACTAAATAAGGTTAGTAAATCTCAAATTAAACAAGCAATAGAATCTCCAAATGAACGATTTCACGTCTCTGTAGCACCTTCTAGAGGGCTTTATTTGAAAAAAATTGTGTATTAAACATTATTTTGTTTGACTTTTAGGTAGGGATAACCTATAATTTTAAATGGTACATTTTATTAATCTTGATGATTTTTGCCTTGGGAAAGTAAATATTTGAAAGAAAAATGAAAGGAATTTTAAAAATGAGTACATTTTTACAAAAAAAAGAAAATATTGAACGTAAATGGTATGTTATTGATGCTAGTGGTATTTCTTTAGGTCGTGTTGCAAGTAAGGCTACTACAGTTTTACGTGGAAAACATAAACCTACTTATACTCCTAGTGTTGACTGTGGAGATTATGTAATTATTATTAATGCAGAGAAGGTTAAGTTAACAGGAAACAAACTAGAAGATAAGATGTATTATAATCA
Organism: uncultured Bacilli bacterium; assembly: GCA_944363605.1. Lineage (GTDB taxonomy): Bacteria > Bacillota_I > Bacilli_A > RF39 > UBA660 > Ventrenecus. The sequence goes on along the minus strand of CALVUM010000065.1, from coordinate 10,703 downwards.
TTCTGGTTATCCAGGTGGACTTAGAGAACGTAATGCAAAAGAAATGATTCAAAATTATCCAGAAGAAATGATGGAAAGAGCTGTTAAAGGTATGCTTCCTCATGGAAGACTTGGTCGTGCTATGGGTAAAAAGTTATTTGTTTATCGTGGCGAAGATCATAAACATCAAGCTCAAAAACTAGAAGTTATGAAAGTGGATTAAGGAGGAAGTTATGGCAAAGCAAAGTTGGAAAGCTACAGGTAGAAGAAAAAGAGCAGTTGCTCAAGTTACATTAACGAGTGGTACAGGAAATATTACTGTAAATGGTGTTGATGTTAATGAATATATGCCTGATAAAATTTTAGTTTTAGATTTAAAACAACCATTAACTTTAACAAATAATGAGAATCGTTTCGATATTGAAGTTACTGTTAAAGGTGGCGGATATGCAGGTCAAGCTGGTGCAATTCGTTTAGGTATTACAAGAGCATTACTTTTATTTGATGCAAATACTGATCAAACTGCAGATACAGCTTATCGTAAAATTTTAAAACCTGCTGGTATGATTACAAGAGATCCACGAGTTAAAGAACGTAAGAAATACGGTCTTAGAAAAGCTCGTCGTGCTCCACAATTTTCAAAACGTTAATCAATTTGTTTTCTTTATCCTTGTAAACTTTGTGTTTATGAGGATTTTTTTATTTTGAATGAATATATTTTAGTATGAAGAATTATATTTGTTTATTCCTGTTTTGTATTTTGGCTTGTTTTTTTGTTTTAGAGCCTGTAGGTGCTAATTTTCCTTTATCTGGTCGTGTTTTTGTAATCGATCCTGGGCATGGCGGAGTAGATCCGGGAACGGTTGTCGGCTCTATTTATGAAAAGGATATTAATTTAGATATTAGTCTAGCTTTGCGGGATGAACTAACTAAACTTGGGGCAATTGTATATATGACAAGAGAAGGGGATTACGATTTAGGAACACCTAAGGCTACTTATCGTAAGAAAAGTGATTTTGACCATCGAATAAGTTATATTAATAAAAGTAAAGCTGATTATTATTTGTCTATTCATTTGAATTATTTAAGTGATGCTAGTTATTCTGGCGTACAAGTTTTTTATTCAACGGTACAAGAACAAAATAAAGATCTAGCTTTATCTATTCAAAATTATATGAATGAAAAGCTTGGAACAGATCGAGAGATAAAAAAAATCTCGAATTCTATTTATATGTATTCGAAACTTACTGTACCTGGAGTTTTAATAGAATGTGGATTTCTATCAAATTCTTCTGAACGACAATTGTTGCAAGATGAAAACTATATTCGAGAATTTGCTACTTATTTAGCTGAAAGTTTTGTTAGTATTTAAAATATTTCGATGCTTTTTTGGAAGAGACTTGAAGTCCTGTTGTGTAGGAATAATCGCCAATAATGGATAGAATTTCTTTTTTAGAAATGTTCTTTTTTAAATATTCATCAATTTTAGTTATGATAAAATGGGCACTCTGGATGACTTCTTCGTAAAGTTCTAAAAAGGAAGAATTTTTTTTCATCTTTTTATTTGCAGGATAAATCCACGCTTGATGATTTAAATTTAAATATTCATAGTTAATTTTGTTAACGTGAAAACTCAAATATTCATATCTTCGAGGACTATTGGTTATAAGTAAATCTTTTATTTTATAGATTCTTTTTTTTTATTCCATATCTGTCTGTAACAAAGTATTTTAAAAGAAAGTTGCCTGTATGAATACTTTTTTCAAAAATTGTACCCATGTTGGAAATTTGAAAACTTTTTTCTAAAGCATAATTAATAGTTTGTTTTACTTCTTTACTTAGTTTAATTTTGGGTAATAGTTTATCTGCTAGTTTTTCTTTTTTTAAGTCTTGGTTAAAATATTTTTGATACATGTATGCATCAATATTTACTTCCATTTTTTCATGCATTCCGCGGTATTTTTTATTTATTGATGGAAGTCCTGTTTGATAAATAATAAAAGGATGACAATGGTAATCTAAAACATAATGACAGATGCTTCCATAAAGATAACTCAAACAAAAGGAGTTGTTTTCTAAATTATTGTTTGTAATATAATCAAGAATGTTTTGAAAATAGTTCTTTACTTTTTCTTGTTGAGCAAGATTTCCTAGTTTCCTTATTTTTTTTCCTTGCCACGGTGTTAGAAATTTGTAATAAAAAAGATTATCAAAACTTTGGGCAAAAATAGTATAAGTTTCTTTATTTAAATTCTTGGTTATTTTTTTAGGTAAAGTATTTTGAACGTCTTTTGCAAATAAATAATGGGTAACTATTGATGGCATGGTTCCTCCTGTATTCATTTTAGCATAAAAATAGTTGTTTTGTTATTATTTTGCTATGAAACTGAAAAAAATTATAAATTAATTTTAAATTTTAGAAATTAGACATCATTGCTATTATTTTTAATAGTGTTATAATTAATGATATAAATTTTAAAATAAATGAAGTGATTAAGTATGGAAATTATCAGTGAAATTGAAAGAAGGTAATTATGGTTTTATTTTTGACTAGTAATATTGGTGGTATCAAAAAAGAAAATGAGATAAAAATACCTGTAGAATTTTATTCAAAAAATGATTTTTTATTAAATATGAAAAAAAGTTTAAAAAGTAATAAAAAGTTTGTTTTAATTGCTAGTAATCCATTTAATTTTGAACAAAACGATAAATTTTTAGAGATGGATATCGAAGCATTAAAATTATCTGGCTTATATTTTGATAAATATTTAATATTAGATAATAGAAATAAATCTAATATTTCTGAAGTTTTAAATGATAGTTCTTTGATATTTTTGTGTGGAGGTAATACATATATACAAAATCAATTTTTTAACGAAATAAATTTAAAAAAGTATCTTAAAAAATTAGATGTGACTATTGTTGGTATTAGTGCAGGTTCTATCAATTCTGCAAATATTGTATTTAACAGTCCAGAAGAAGATGAAGACTTATCTAATCCTTGTATATTAGAAGGACTAAGTTTGACTAAATTTAATGTAGAACCGCATTTTAATATAAATAATGATAATGTAATTCAAATGAAATCAATTTTAGATGAATCTTATAATAGAGTGATTTATGGACTACCTGATGGTTCTTATATTAAAGATAATAGAGTTTATGGAAATTGTTATAAAATTTATCAAGGAAGTATTGAAAAAATATGCAGTGATAATGAGTCCTTTTTACTAGAATCATAGATTAAATGATTTTTAGTAAATTTCTCTAATAATTTGGTAATATTAATACGAATAGTAAAAATATTTTTAAATTATCGATATTAGTAAATTATAAAAGCTAGCAATGCAATGTTGTGTAAAATAACCTTAATGTCTAAAGCAAAGGTTATTTTTTTAGGCAAAGTATTTTGAACATCTTTTACAAATAAATGATGAGTAACTATTGATGGTATGGTCTCTCATTTTAATATAAAAGAGAAAATTTTCATAATTTTTTCACATTTAGCTAACATAATTGTCAAGAAATCTGACTACAATAATCCTGTACTTTGTGATATAATAGTTTAGGATATGGGGTGCTAGCAATGGTTAAGACTTTTAAAACACTCGATGAACAGCTTAAAATATTACAGAGTAAAGGTCTTATAATATCTGATCCAGATGAAACAAAAGATATTTTGCTTAGAGAAAATTATTTTTTTGTAAGTGGATATCGGTTGCTTTTCATGGAGAGTGTTACTAATAAACTTTTTTTGCCTGGAACGACATTTGAGGAGTTGTATGCGGTTTTTCAATTTGATCGACATATTAGAAATATTATTTTTAAAAATTTGTTGATTATTGAAAATAATATTAAGAGTATAACTGCTTATAATTTATCGGGAAAATATGGTATTCATGAGGATGAATATTTGAATCCCAAAAATTTTGTGAATGATCGTAAAAGAAAAAAACAAGTAGATGATTTGCTTAGAAAGATGAAAAGACAAATTCGAATTAATGGTGGCCAACATCAAGCTACAATTCATTATATTGAGAAATATGGTTATGTTCCGTTATGGATTGCTGTAAAAGTTTTGTCTTTTGGAATAGTGAGTGAGCTTTATCAAATTTTAAAACCTGAGGATCAGATAAATATTGCTAAAGATTTTCATGTCGATCGGGATCAATTGTTAGTGTATTTTCCTATTTTGGCTAATTTTCGAAATTTATGTGCTCATGAAGATATTTTATATGAGCATAAAGCCCAACGAAATATTGAAGATACAAAATATCATGAACTTTTAGAAATACCTAAAATAAATGATGAATATATTTATGGAAAAAATGATTTGTTTGCTGTTGTTATTATATTGAAGCAATTATTACGAAGAGATGATTTTTTCTTATTTATGAGTGAATTTGAATATGAAATTCAAATATTAGCCGATCGTTTGAAAACTATTTCTATTGAGAAAGTTTTAGATCGAATGGGGTTTCCTATTAATTATGGAGAGATGGTGAGGTTATAATGGAAAAGAATTCTGAGAGAAAACTTAGAGAAAATAATAATGGAAAATATTTTTTAGTAGGTATTGTCATGTTTTTTGTAGGAGCGATTAGTTTATATGCGATTATGTATTTTTATCCTGCACCTTTTGTAAAAACTATTACAGAAGAAACACGAAATGTCAATATTACGGATACAGGCATTGCTGATGCTGTTGAGAAAGTTTATGATGCTGTGGTAGTAGTTAAAACTTATAAGAGTAAACAACTTTATTCAACAGGAACGGGTTTTGTATATAAAAAAGATGATAATACAGCCTATATTTTAACAAATAATCATGTTATTGAGTCAGGCGATGCAATTTATGTAGAGTTTACTGATGGTCGTCAAGTGGAGACTACAGTTGAAGGAAAAGACGTTTATTCAGATATTGCTGTACTTTCTTTAAGTGCTGATGAAGTAACAATAGTTGCTAAAATGGGTAGTAGTGAAGATGCTAGAGTAGGAGATACAGTATTTACTGTAGGTGCACCTATTAATTCTGATGCTTATTCGGGAACTGTTACAAGAGGAATTTTGTCTGGAAAGAATCGTTTAGTTGGCGTATCAACTACTAATTCTAATGTATCTGATATTATGATGAGTGTTTTGCAAACGGATGCAGCAATTAACTCGGGAAATTCAGGTGGTCCTTTGGTAAATGCAAATGGTGAGATTATTGGAATAACATCTTTAAAACTGTCTTCAAGTGGAAGTTCTACTACTGCGAGTATTGAAGGTATGGGTTTTGCGATTCCTATTGAAACCGCTTTAAGTTATGCTGAAAAATTAGAAAATGGAGCGAGTATAGAAAGGCCTTCACTTGGTATTACAATGCGAAATTTAGCAGATGCGATGTATTATCATTATCCTTCATTAAATAATATCGGTGTTGATACGGGTGTTTATGTTGAAAGTGTTACTGATGAAAGTCCAGCTGCAACTGGTGGAATAAAAGCAGGAGATGTTATTACGTCGGTTGATGATAGAGAAATAACTGATTTAGCTTATTTAAGATATTTGTTATATAACCATAGTGTTGGAGATACGATGAAAGTAACTATCTATCGTGATGGAGATTATAAAGATTTAACGATTCATTTAAATCAAAAAGCAAGCTAGTTTATTTAGCTTGCTTTTGCCATTTTCGAACAATTTTTAGGCTTACATCTGTTTTAACAGAAATATATGGTTGTAAGCTTTGTTCATCAACAAATATTGGGTTTTCTTCTGAAGGAATAGTTGTTAATAAAGCATGTTCTGGTGTAAATGGAATTTTATGGTTTATTCTTAATGTTAAAAGCCAATTTAATTTTTCTAAATCTATATATTTGTCATCAAATGTTTTTAGTAAAACTGTGTGTTTTTTGTGATTTCTTGTTCCTTCAATATTACTTGTATATAAATCTCCAAAGAATATTTTTTCTGAATCCATAAAAAAACTCCTTTCTTTAATTATATGGAGTTTAATTATATCATATTCTAGACTTCTTGGTCTAAATATTTTTGAAGTGCTGTGGCAATACCTTGGGCATAGCCTGTTCGATTATTTAGGATGTTTAAGAGATTTTCATAATTATCCATGTATCCTAATTCGAATAAATAAGGTTCAGCTGTATTATTTGAATCGTAGTGTTCGTTTTTGGCATAGTCTGGTTTATATATACCGTCTTGAGCGGCATGAGTTGATATACCGCCTACTTCTCTAATATAGTAATAATAAATCATGTCTGTTGTCCAAAAGCCTAAGTCATCGCCAATTTCATCTAATGTAAAGAATCTTTGATATATTCCATCGGCTATATTGTATTCTTGTTTGGGAGAGGTTGTAGTATTTGCGTTTTGAGTGATTTCATTAACAAAAATTTCAGCTAAATCTAAGTTTGTATCGTTAGCTATATAAAGTTCTAATCCTTTTAAATAACTAGTCCCGCCCATTCCTGATGAATTATGATGAATAGCTAAACTGAATTTTGATTTGGTATCATTGGCTAGAGTTGCGCTTCCGCCTTTTTCATAGATGTAAACTTCATCTTCCGGATCATCTCTGGTCATTGCAACTTTGTATCCCATATCTTCTAATACTTTTTTTAATTCTAAACCAACTTCTAAATTTAAATCACTTTCTCTTATCATGGTCCCTGTATAACACCCATAATAATAGTCAGAAGTACTTCCATCACTACAAGCAGTCATGCCTCCATCAACTGCGTCGTGCCCTGGGTCAATGGTTATATCGTATACATCGTCTGGTAGTGTTGTTTCTTTAATTGTAAATTTTAAAGTTGGTATTTCTTCATAGGTATTCCATTCTATATCAATTTTATTATTTTTCCCATTTTTTGTTAGAGTGTAATATTCTAAATCTTCATATTCGGTATTATTTTCAACTGAATAATATTTTTTGACTTCATTTTTTTCTTCATCATGATTTATTGTCTCAATAACTAAATAGTATTCTCCTTGAGGGATATTTTCTAAAACAATTCCTTCATTAATGTATTTACTTGTTTTAAAAGAGTATTGGTTATTTTCTTTTTTAGTTAATTCCCAATTGATTTTGATTTGTTTCTCGCCATTTGAAAGCATTAGAGAAATATTTTCAGCATCTTCTGGTAGAGTAAATGTTCCTTCAAAATTCAGATGAATTCCATATATTGCATATTTATCAATATCCACATATGCAGTTGTTTCAATGGATTCTAAAAAGCTTTTTTGAGGTTCATTATTTTTAAAGATAAGCATGTACCCAAGATAAAGTATACCGATAATAAGGGCGGTAAAACATAATGTTAAAGCATAAGCGATTATCTTTCTTTTTACTTTTTTTCTTTTTTTCATAACTACCTCGTTTCTATGATAAAATAATTATAACAAAGTTTTTTTGGAAATACAAATATGAGGAAGTTGGTGATTACTTGAAAAACGTATTTGATTATTTAAAATATTATGGTAATTTAAGCTTTGATGAATATGCATTTAATGAAGTAGATAGTTTACTTTTAGCGCTTTTAAGTTATGTTAAATTCGATACAATTGTACCTAATGGAAAAAATGATTTTATTTATTTAGAAGAAGCATGTTTTAAATTTTTAAAGAAGTTTAGTAAACAAGATTTTAAAAATGAGGACTGGTTGTTTCCGAATTCTTATAAATTGATGGAATGTTTACAACATTCTAAAAGATTTTATCATGCAAAAATCTATCATTTAGTTTCAAGTGTTGACTCTAATGGTCAGTTTGGTGCTATAACTATACGTCTTCCTAATCATATAACGTATATCTCTTTTGAAGGAACAGATAGTAATGTTGTAGGTTGGAAGGAAGATTTTCAAATTATTTATCAATTTCCTATTTCATCTCAGAAAATGGCTCAAGAGTATTTTAACCAGACTATTCGATTATTTGATCGTAAAGTTTATGTAGGAGGTCATAGTAAGGGAGGGAACCTTGCTATGTATGCTTATTTGTATGGTAATGAGAAATGGAAGAAAAAAGTTCAGCATGTATATAATTTTGATGGACCAGGATTTTTGGATAGTGTGGTTCATTCTAAAGAGTACGAAGAGATGCGTAAAAAGTTAACAACTGTAGTTCCTAAAGAAAGCGTTATTGGAATGATTTTAGGTAATCAAGATTTTCAGGTTGTTAATAGTAGTGCGAGAGCAGTTTTGCAACATGACGGATATAGCTGGGAATGTTTTGGTGGTTGTTTTGTAAAGACGGATTTATCTAAAAAGAGCGAAAAATTGAAAAGCAACTTGCATGAATATTTACAGGGAATGAGTGAGGAAGAAAAGAAAAGCTTTGTTGAAACTTTTTTTGCGATTTTTGAGAAAACTCAGATAACGAATGTTATGCAATTAAGAGAACTTAAAATAAGCACTTTATTAAATTTAATGAAGGAACTTAAAAATATTCCTTCTTCCACTAAAAGAAATTTAATTGCCTTACTAAGAATGTTGATAACTGGTATGAATTAATATAACCAAAAATAGACTCTTATCATAAATTATGATAGGAGGTATTTTTATGGCCAAAAAAATTGTGATTGACGCGGGACATGGAGGAGAAGACCCTGGCACAAGTGCGAATGGAATTGTCGAAAAAGATTTGACTTTAAAAATTAGTGAGTATTTACATAAAAGATTTGATGAGTTAGGTATTCCTAATGAAATGACAAGAACGAGTGATGTTACTTTAGGACCTAGTGATAGACCAACTAAAGCGCAAAGTTTTTATGGTAATTCAAGTGATGTTATTTTACTATCTAATCATATTAATGCTGGTGGCGGTGATGGAGCAGAGATTATTTATGCTTTAAGAAATTCAGATAAATTATCCAATTTAATTGCTCAAGAATTTGCCAAATCTGGTCAAAATGTTCGGAAGTATTATCAAAGAAGATTACCTTCTGATCCGTCAAAAGATTATTACTATATTTTGCGTGATACTCCAAACAATGAATCTTTAATAATTGAATATGGATTTGCTGATAGTACAGGAGATGATCCAAGTTTATTAAAAAATAATTGGGAAGATTTAGCAGAAGCAGTTGTAAGAGCTGTAGCTAATTATATAGGTGTACCTTATTCTGGTGGTTCTAGTTCAGGAACTAGTTATGTTGTGAAATCTGGGGATACTTTATGGAGTATTGCAAAAAAATTTGGAGTTACGGTTGATGAGTTGAAAGAAAAAAATAATTTAGCAAGTAATGCTTTATCTATAAATCAGGTTTTGCTTATTCCGACTGAAGATGAAGTATCTGTTCCAGAAGGAGATTATTATACGGTTAAAAAAGGCGATACTTTGTATGGAATAGCGAATAAATATGGATTAACTGTCGATGAATTAAAAGCTTTAAATAATTTATCGTCAAATTTGTTAAGTGTTGGTCAAAAACTTCTTGTAAAATCTAATGTTTCTGATAATGAACCTTCTGTAGAGACTTATACGGTTAAAAAAGGCGACAATTTATACCAAATTGCTTTACAATATGATACAACTGTTGACGCTTTGAAAACTTTGAATGGTTTGACTTCAAATTTACTAAGTATAGGACAAGTGTTAAAAATTCCTAGTTCAAGTTCAAATGAAATTGTTTATACTGTAGTGGCGGGCGATAATCTGTATCAGATTGCACGGAAATTTGGGACAACAGTCGCGGCTATAATGACAAGAAATAATCTTTCTACGAATTTGCTCAGTGTCGGTCAAAAACTTATTATTCCATAAAAAAAGTGTAGATAACTACATTTTTTTTAATATATTTCATCACATTCGCCGGAATTTGGTCTGTAGAAACAATGGTTTTTATAACGACCTGCGAGAGGTTGAGAATACCATGTGGATGTGCAACTTTGGTTTGTTCCCGGTGCATAAAACCAGAGAGCATGTGTAGCCGGATAGTAATATTCTCCTTTTAAGATTCTATCGGCCAGTTGTTTTTCTAATGCTGTTGGTGTTGCTTCAAATAATGAGCTATTAGTTCCTACAAATTGATTTGGCTGGTATATGACGTCATATATTGAATTTACATTTTTAAAAGTGTAACAGTTTACTAAGGCTCTATTTACGACAACATTTCCAACCATTAGCATGCCAAGGTCGCCTTCCGCTAAGGCTTCGGCTCGCATAATTCTAGCTAATAAATCTTTTTCTTTAGATGTATATTCGATTATCATATTATCACCTAAAGTATTTTATGTAAAAAATACTAGAAATGTCCTTTTTTCCATGATATAATGAGGTTGTCCTTGAAAAAATAGGGGCGTGGTATAATGGTAGCATAGGAGTCTCCAAAACTCTTGTTGTGGAGATTGAGTATGTTTATTTAACCCTGATAGACATTGATAAAAATGAAATTTTTATTTTGGCTTGTGGTCAGTATTGGTGGCAAACCTTTCAAGCTATATCGATTAAAAACAATTTAAAACAGATTGAAACTTGTTAAAAAAACAAGTTTTATGATATAATTATTTTGCTTTTAAAGAGCAGATTTAGGGGTGTAATTTAGTGGTAAAATTTTGGTCTCCAAAACCAACTTCGGGAGTTCGACTCTCTCCACCCCTGCCAGATGTGGATAATCTCCAAAAATATGGAGTAAACATATATAAAAGCACGGAAAACGTAGAGTTTATCCGTGTTTTAGTTTGCCATAAAATTGGAGGTAAAAATGATAAAAAATTATGTAG
>CALVUM010000064.1 GCA_944363605.1 uncultured Bacilli bacterium | reverse complement strand
GTTTACGGGTAAGTAAGAGAGACAAAGGCAATTGGCAAATCAAAGAAGCCTCCAAATGGAGGCCGCCAGTATTTGGCCTTATAGGCCTTAACCAAAAGCCACCCGTTTCACGGGTGGATATTTACTTGAAGCGAAAAATTGTATTTTTCTTATTTTTTCAATTTAAAAAAGTGTCCTTTCCCTTATTTTTCGGAGCAAACACTTTTTTCATATTTTTCTTTTTTCTTTATTTTTCATTGTTTTTTCAACAAAGGAATTAATTCAAATAAAAAAATCAATCATATTTCAAATGATCAATATAAACATCATGTAATACAACGATTTTACCTAATGGGGTCCCAAGAAAGAAGTTCAGTAACTTAGTTTAAACCATATTTTTTAGAAAAATAGTTTATACTTGCTTCTAATATGATAGAACCATCATTTTTAATTTGGTTTTTATCATTTATATACTTTAGAAGCTCATCAGTATTTTTTGTTTCAATTAAATATCTTCCAACGACTTTAAATAAATCGTACCCATTATAATCTTTTGTTTTTATATTTCCTTTAGAAAATTCTAGTTCATCCATTTTAGGTAACTTTTGCTTGCTTCTTAAATCTAATATAATTTCTAAAAACTTGCCATTTTCTATTAAATTTTCAGTTGTTCCATCAAAGTTTCCAGCTAGTGATTCATCAAGCCATACTATTCTATCCATATGATTTTTTTCATAGACAAACTTTTGAAAAAGTAAGTGAAATGCTTCATGTGCAAGAGTACAAAACCTATCATATATATTTTGAGGATTAAGCAATATTTGAATTTCTCCTCCATAAAAACACCCTTGGGCCCAACTAGGAGGATTAGCTTCAGGATTTAATTTCTTTATTCTATTAAAAAAATCTTCCCGTGAGGCAAAAAACGAAGCCTTTATTTTTGAACCATAACTTTTTACTTTAAAAAAATGTAGAAATTCTTTTAATTTATCGGTAGAATACTTTATAACATCATTACCAAATTTTTTTATCGAATCTTGAATATATATTTCAAAAAAATCGTTTTCGATTACTATATATTTTTCCATTTAAATACCTCCTGAAAACTGCTTATATCAAACTTTACATGTGTTTATCAAATGAACGTAACTAAGTTTAATTTATATAAATATTTTATCATAATTTTAAATATATAAAAACTCAAACATAAAAAGTTCGAGTAACAAACATTCTGGTGCCCTAAAGGAGGACGTACAACAACTTTTATTTTATTACTTTATATTTCAATTGTATGTATGAGTCTTCTAATTGATTACATTCAAGTAATTGTAAGGCTTTTAATTTATTAAGTTCTTGTGAAGAAATTATTGCTTCTCCATCTATTAAAGTTGACGTATCTTTTCCACCCACCAATAATGGAGCAATAACTACATTTACATAATCTATTAAATTATCCCTTAAAAATTTTCCGTTTAATGTTCCTCCAGATTGAATTGTAATTGCTTCCGCATTATACTTTTCTTTTATATCAGATAATAAAACACTTAAATCTAAAAAATCATAAAATAATATATCAAGATTATTATATTTTTCTTGTAATGAATATGCAATATGATTTTTGTTGGTTGTTACAAGTATAAGTCTATCGACCCAATGACATATATAATCTATACCATTTTCATTTAAATGTGGCTTATTATCAATGATGATAAATCTACAATCTACTTTATCATGATATTTTGTTCTTTCATTAACACCAATTTTAGACATAACTCTACCAGTATTTAATGAATAAAAATCTGTGGTTGTTTCAATTTCATAGTATTGGTGTAAACCTTCTTTAACCCCATCTATTCTACACCAATCTTTATCAGCATCAAGATGATCATTATTTCCACTACTAATTTTTCCATCTAATGATTCTAACATAAATAATGTTGTTATTGGTTTTTTCTTCATAAGTACCTCCTCACACGCTCATTGATTATGTCAATGTGCAAGTGTGTTTACTAAATTGACATAATCCAATTTAATATTTATAAATATTTTATCATAATTTTAAACATAATAAAACTCGAACTATAAAAGTCCGAAGCTTGGTATCAATCTGGTGCCGATTAACAGAATTGAACTGTTCTCTGATGCTTACCATGCATCTGTACTACCACTGTACTAAATCGGCTTAACATCATGTTATCACAAAAAATATCGTTTGCAAAGGAAGATTTTTTATAAAAGTGATATTTTTATGAAAGTTTAAATAAAAATATTGTTATTTTTTTGAAAAAAAACTATAATTAAGATATAGAAAAGGAGTGATTGGATGTACTGTGGCGAATGTGGAGCCAAGCTAAAGAAAAATGCTGAATACTGTGGAGAGTGTGGAGCAAAAGTTCATCACAAAGATGAAGAAGAAGCCAAAAAAGTTCAAAAAATTGAACGAAAACCTATGTCGAAAAAGACAAAAATTATAATTTCAGTCATTGCAGTCTTAATTGTCGTGATTGGTGGAAGTTATTGGTTTTTAAGTAAACGATTTGGACCAGAAGGAGTAGCAACTGAATACTTAGAAGCTATGATTAGTAAAGATGCTGAACGTATTTACAACGCATTAAATTTAACTGGAGATACAACCTTTGCAACAAAAGAAAGTTTTGAAAAGATTTTTGCTAACACATCAAATTATTTTGATGACGTAGTAAATTACAAAGTGATCAATATCGAATATAATGAAAGTAAATTAACTGCAAATGTAAAATTTCAAATTGCTTCCGAAGATAGTGATGAAGATACTGCTACAATTCGTGTGATAAAAAATAGCCAAAAGAAATTTTTCATTTTTGATTCATGGCAGGTATCAAACGTAAGCAATTCGTTATTAGTAAAAGATTATCAAATAACGGTACCAAAAAAATCAAAAGTAACAGTAAACGATATTGAGTTAGATTCTAAATATTTAAATAACGATAAATCAACAGATGAACTAGATGTTTATGTAATTCCACAAATCTTTGCTGGAAGCGCAACGATTAAAACAGCTTTACCATTTGGAATTGAAGAAGTCTATGAAGCAGATATTTCAAGCTATAACACAAGTTATCGAGCAGATATTTCCTTAGATTCAATATCTGATGAAATGACAACAACACTAAAAGAACAAATGAAAAATGATTTAAACACACTATACGCAAATATAATCGCTAAAAAAGATTGGAACACTGTTAAAGAAAGTTATACATATCAAGATGCTAACCTAAAAGATTTAGAAGAGGAATATAAAGAACTATATGAAGAACTTATAACAGATAGCGATATAACTTTAAAAGCATTTGAAATAACCGATGTGAGTATGACAGATATGGATTTAGATGGAAATAAATTAGAAATTACAGCTAAATTCAAATATAAATACACAATTGATTATCAAAGCTTTAGTGGCGAAGCCAAAACCAAAGAAGGAAACAGTTCAGCTACAATGGGGATAACCTATGATTATGTAGATAACACATTTAAAATAAATGATATTTATGGAACTGTTACATATTTTTCAACTTGGTAATAAAAAAAAGAATTAAAAATAAAATTAAGTGAGGAGAGTAGATTATGACAAAATTTTGTACAAAATGTGGAAAAAAATTAGAAGATGGGAAACCATGTGATTGTGAGAGTAAAGAAAATAAAAAAGTAGAGGAAGTAGAAGTAGTTTCAAATACAGCTAGTAATTATGTAAACGATTATCTTGATGCTTTAAAAGGAATTTTTATTAAACCAGTAGATACTATGAAAAAATATGCCAAAAGTTCAAATTTCATTTTATCATTAATAATGATCGGAATTAATTCAATTGTCTTTGGGTTATTTGCCTTCTTCTTTGCTAAAGAAAGCGTTAATTTAGTAGCTTCATTAAGTGGCTATGGCTCTTTAATGAGGGGATATAGTATTGATGTTCCAATTAGTGTATTTTTTATCGCTGTTCTTTTAATGGCTGTCTTCTTCTTTTGCTTAGGCGGTTTATTACATCTAATCGGCAGTGCGTTAACGAAAAAAGAATCAGATTTTAAAGCAATTATGGGATTAATTGGTGTAAATTCAATTTTTACAACCATTACTACTTTAGTTGCCTTTGTCTTCTTATTCTTAAGTAAATGGATAACAATGCTAATTATAGCAATTGCAGGAATCATTTATTTATTAAATACATATCATGGTTTTGTTGGGTTAACAAAAATAGATAAAAACAAAATATGCTACGTATTTACAGGAGCATATGTTGTCACATTATTCTTAGTATGCTATGTACTTCCAAAAATATTTGGTTAATTAAAACTATAAGGAAAAAAACTTATAGTTTTTTTTTGACACAAAAAAACTGCCATCGCAGTTTAAAAATCCTCGTTTGAAATAGTTTCAGATTTGATTTTGTTTAAATCTTCCACATTTTCTTCTGTGTTTTCATTTGATAAATCAACCATGTCTTGATTTTCATCAAGATCGAATGGTACTTCCTTGGTGGTATCTAATTCTTCGTTACTTTCTTCTAATGAAATTATTGCCACAGGACAAGAATCAATCGCTTCTTGTAAAGCTAGAGAATCTAAATTTTCTTCACTTATCACATGAGAAAGACCATCATCATTAAAATCAAAATGCTCTGGATCAATACCAACACATGCACCACAACCAATACATTGATCTGTTAAAACTTTAATTCTTTTCATTATTTCCTCACCAACTTTATTATAAACATAAAAACTTTTAAAAATCAATAAATATAAGTTTTCAAAAATGTCAAAATATGTTATATTTAGTATGAAAGGATCAGAATTATGAAAACAAGAATTAATAAGTATTACGATGAAACTCCTAGTTTTGCTCCTCGAAGAACAGCCAAAAACAATGAGT
>CALVUM010000063.1 GCA_944363605.1 uncultured Bacilli bacterium | reverse complement strand
TACATAATAAACTAAACAGTCTTTGCATTGTATATTCATTTACACCTAGTATTCTAGATAATTTAGTATAAGAGATATCCTTATCTAAGTTTTCTTCAATATAATCCATCATTTTATTTAATTCATGATAAATATTCATATATTACACTACTCTTTTCTATCTTTTATTTAGTTTTAATACATAGCATTTTCGATACTCATAACACTCACCATTTTTTAATCAAAAATTCTAATCTCCTATATGTTTTGACACAAGTATCAAAACATAGGCGGATTTATAAAAATATTTTTATGGATTTATTATGTTCGATTGTTTAATTATTTATAATATGTTACCATTCCTATAGGAATACTTAGTTAGTTTAGGTACTATTCTCCTTTACTTTGAAAAGTGGAAGGAGGTGAAATTATGAGAAATATAGAGAAATATCTCTGTACCATCATAATACTCCTTATTATTGTGATTTTAATCATATTAATAAAAATAGTACCAACTGTATAAGTCGGTACTAAACCTATATTTTTTTGGAATAGTGCCTAACTCTTCAAAATTAGGTATTCCTTTTTTATTTTATGCAAGTTTCCTTGACATATTCATAATAACATAAAAACGACTTTTTAGCAAGTCGTTTTACATGTTGTTTTTAATTATGTAACTAAACTTAACAAAAAAATAAAAATGTAGATATCTTTTTTTCTTGAATTTTTCCCAATACTCTTCGCGTTCTTTGATTTCTAATTTATTGTTCTTGCAGTAAATTACAATTTCGCTTTTTGAATTTTATGAAAAAAATTGTAATTAAAAGAAAAAAATGTACATAATTTGTACCTAAACGGATTTTATCTATTAAAAAAAACTCGTATTTACGAGTGATTTTTTTATTTGGTGGAGCAGAGGAGAGTTGAACTCCTGTCCAAACAATCCTATGAAAAAACCTCTACAAGTTTAGTTGGAATTTTTTTAATATACTTTATGGATCCAACACACCAAAAGAGTATACGAGTCTTATTTCGTTTTCTTAAAATCATCTAAGACAAATGATTTTATATATCTTATATTTATGAACCTTTAAACACCCTATAAGAGAAAGTGAGTAAAAGCCTTCTTTATACCTTGAATTAGGCTGCTACTGGAGCAAAAGAAGCAAACGAATAGTCTTCGTCATTTAATTTTAATTTGTGCATTTTAAGTATGCCTACTACTTGCCGTCTTAGCTAGTAATTGCTGTCGAAACCAAAACTGCCCCGTGAACTAATTATAGCATAAAACGCTTGCAATATCAAATGTTATGCGATATTATAGCTTTAATAAAAGTTGTTGGAAGATGAATTGAGGGGGATTTTTATGTACGAAGAAAAGGAACCTGTAAAAAAAGTAAAAAAAGAGAAGGTAAAAAGAGAAAATAAGTTTTTTCAAGAGAAGAAAATAAAAAAAGAAAAGTCTAAAGTTTTAAAAAACGTTTCTGAAGATAATAAAAAAAAGAGTTTGAAAATTCTTTCTTTTCGTGCTGATTATGTTTCGGTATTAATCCGTTTTGGTATTTTTTTAGTTTTTGCATTTATTGTGATTTTTATTGTTACTAAAGTTCGTAATAGTGGTGATGCGAATTCTTTTACTGAGAATATGGAAAATATGAAAGAGGTTGCTTATACATATTATAAAGTTGAAACTCATCGTCCGGCAATTGTTGATGAGGAAATTGTGCTAACACTTAAAGATTTGGAAGAAGCAAGTTTACTTAAAGAATTAAAAGACAAAGACGGTACTATTTGTAGTAAAGATTATAGTTATGTTTCTTTGGTAAAAACTTCTTTAGAGGAATATGATTTAATTGTTTTTTTGTCTTGTGGTGGCGAATCTAAAATGGCTACTTATCCTGTAACTTTTGATGATTCTGGTAATGAAAGTGTTACTACATCTACTTTGTTATATGAACAAAAAAGAACGGTTGAAAAAGTTGAACAATATAGTTGTCCAGAGGGATATTATCATGCAGGACGATATTGTATAAAACCTAATGATACTGTTATAATTCAAGCTACAGCTAAATATAAAACTACACCTGAAAGGAACACTGCTGCTCGTTTTAAACCAAGTGGATATGAATATGAATATGTTGATCCTATTGTGACAGTAAATGATTCATCCTATACATGTCCTTCTGGATATACTTTAAGTGGAACTTCGTGTATTAAAGAAGGTACAGTTAAATATCGAACCTCTACATCTTATTCTTGCCCAAATGGTGGGACGCCTTCTGGTAGTCGATGCTTATTTACGACGAACGCTAATTATTCTGATGAGAAACCTTATTGTAAAAGGGGCACGTTAATTAATAATGATACTTGTTATGTATCCAAAGAATATCGTATACGTTGTATTACTGGAAAGAAAGATTCCACTATTAATGCTTGTTATACTACATATTCAGCTAGTGAGGAATTAAGTGATTGGTTATTTGATGGTAAAGTAACTTATTCTGAAGATTATGATATTGATCGTTTAGAAAATGAGCGAAGAATGTATGAAGTTGATGAATATTTAGATAATGGAAAAATTCGTTATAGTCGTTATATTCGAAAATATATTAAAAGTTGTGATGATGGTGATGAGTTAAAAGGAAGCACTTGTCGTCACTATGATGAATCATATGAGCAAAGATATTGTAGTGATTCAGATTATCATTTATCTAGTGATAAAAGTGAATGTTTTACTTATGAGGATGCACGTTATAAAGAGACAAATGGAATATATTCTTGTCCTTCTGGATACTCTAAAAGAGGTAGTGGTTCAAATACTACATGTTATAAATATGAAAGTGCTTCTAAAAATACTCAAAAAACTCCTTATTGTTCATCGGGGTATGATTTGACAAACAATGGCAAATGTGTAAGAACTGTTGAAGCTACTTTAGTTTCCGAAAATGTTTCTTATACTTGTCCAGTTGGTTATACAAAAAGGGGAAGTGGCGAGAATACAAGTTGTTATAAAAAAACTTCTTCTGACAGTTATTATTATTGTACAAATTCTCAAGCTACTTTAAATGGTACTAGATGTATTATTTCAGAAAAAACTACTTTCTTAGGATATGTTTGTCCGGAGGGTTATGATTTATCTTTAAATCAGTGTATAAAAACAGATAATGTTGATCGTATATTAGCTACCGAAAATGAAAGACCAACAAGCAGAGAAGAAATTATTTGGAGTAAAGAAAAAGAACTTGATGGTTGGACATGGACAGGAAATACGAAAGAAGCAGAGTAAATCTCTGTTTTTGTTTGTATTTTTTTTGAAGAAATATTATAATGTTTTTAAGGATGTGGTATTTCATGACTTGTTATGAATTGGCGAGAAAATTTAAAGAAAAGTTTCCCTCAACGATTGCTTGGAGAATTTTTCAAAATTCTAGGGTAGTTGATGAACATGTAAATCCTGATGAAGAAGTAACTTATGCTTTTGTTGGACAAAAAAATGAAAGTCCTTTTGATATTTTTCAAACTTGTGTTGTGGCTATTACTAATAAAAGAATGTTAATTGGGCAAAAAAGAGTTTTGTTTGGTTATGCCTTAAATAGCATAACTCCTGATTTATATAATGATATGCAGATTTATCAAGGACTTTTTTGGGGAAAAATTGTTATAGATACGATTAAAGAAAAAGTTGTTATTTCTAATTTATCTAAAGATTCATTAGTAGAGCTTGAAACGGCTATTTCAAGTTTTATGATGGAAGAAAAGAAGAAGTATGGAACAGAAAATCATCATTAAAAAGATAAAAAAAAGAAGACGTTTTTTTGCTTTTGTTTTTTTTCTTTTACTTTGTTTTTTTCTTTGTTTTTTCGTTTTTCAAAAAAAGAATTATTCTATAACATATCAAGTTCATGATTTTCAAGTAGAAGAGAGATATTCCAAAGAAAAAAATTCTTATGATTTTCTTATTTCTAAAAATGATCAGGTTTATTTTACGGTGCAATTAAATCGTCATTTTTCTTCTAAAAAAATAATTTATGATATTCAAGAATTTACTACAGAGACAGAAACTTGTATTCAGTTAAGTAGTAATAAAATACGTTTTTACCCTTTATGTAGAAAAGATAATGAACAAATTTCTGTTCATTTGATTTCAGAAGAAATGCGTTCGAAACTTAATTATCCGTTAACTTCTTTTGGAGAAAATGTGTCAATTGATGCATATAATATTCATATTTCTAATTATTTATATCATGATTTTTATATCTGGAATTATCACGGCTTTTATCATTTAAGTAATCAAGGTAGTGAAGAGATTTCTTTGTTTCAGAAAGATATTTATTCTCCTAATCTAATTACTCAAGTTGATCACTATCTTTTTGTTCCTGATTATGATGCGAATTATTATTTTGAAAAAGTATATTTACTTAACATGGAAACAGGAAATATTGAAACGTGGGAATTACCTGAACAAATTTATTTTGATAGTATTGTTTTAGGAGTTTATGAAAATGATTTATATTTAGTTGATAAACATGAGAAAAAAGAATGGAAAATAAATGTTATTTCTAAAAAAATAGAACAAGTGGGTTCAGAGAGCAAGGGCGGTATAACGTATCAAAATGGTTTTATAAATGTGACAATGAATCGTCTTATTTATCAAGATAGTTTATTTGAAGGTGTTTTGCCAATAAAATATTTAATAGATGACGGGTTATATTATTTATATGATGACATGAAAATTAAATTTTTGGATGATGCTCCTAGTTATTTAGTCTCTTATAATGAAGATTGGGTATATTATTTAAAAGGGGACTCTTTATATGCGAATTCTTTAGAATATGGCGAAATACTTTTGATGAAATATTTTGAATGGAATTTTAATTATTCTAACGTACTATTTCTTAATTATAAGTAAGTAGCAAAATTTTTTAAATATCATATTTTACTATTAGGAAGTGATAATGATGTTTCAACCAAATTTTTTGCGAGAAGAAAAAAAAGGAATAATTCCTAAAAATAATCAAAATTATTTTGAATATTATACTATTGAAAAAGGGGATTCTATCTATGGAATTGCTAGACGTTATAATATAAATCCGGAGTTATTAGCTGGGTTAAATGGATTATCTATGGAAGATTATATTTATCCAAATCAAGAAATTTTAATTCCAAAAGCTGGATATAGTTATTATATTACGAAAGAAGGAGATACGGTGGATATGGTTGCTAATTTGTTTAAAATTCCTAGTTCAGAGTTAATTCAAAATAATGGAGTTGTTTATCTAGCGGAAGGTCAAGTTTTAGTTAATCCAAGATAAGAAATTTTTTCTTATTTTTTCTTGTCTTGCATATATTTGTTTTTTTTGATAGGATATGTGGGTGTTTAGGGGGGAGAATACAGTGAACGAAGAAAAAATTCAGAAAAAAATTATGTATATGGAAGAATTATATGAAAAGGTTCAACAAAAATTTTGGGAAGCTTGGAAAGGTCAGAGTTTCTAATGATTAGTTGAAAAATTTTCTGATGGTAAAGGAATAATCACGCAATGGAACGATTGTAATCGATACGCTTTATGGTGTTATAAAAATCATAAAGAAATATCTGATGAAGAGATGACATTGTTTCATTTACTAGCTTTGATTAATAATTTTGAAGGAATTCAATCACCGCGTGTTGTTTCTTTACTTACAAACTTAGAAAGAATGGAAAAAATTTTAGAGATGGAGAAAAGAGATGAGTATAGTCATGTGAAAAATCTTCTTTTTGAAGATGGCACTTCTGTGAAAAATTTTCTTTATCATTGGTTTCATTTAGCCGAATATTATTGTTATGCGCGAAAAGAGCTTTCAAAAGAACAAATAGAGGTCTTACATACTTTAGCTCTTAAAGAAGATATAAGATTAAGTCGTAAAAAATAATTTTTTCTATCTGACTATTTTTATGGGTACAATTCATTTTAAAAAATGGACGAAAGAAAATGTTCGAAATTTTCCATTTGTGAAAGTTTTTTTCTTGTGGTATGATTGTATTGAAAGAATAGAGGAGGGAATACAATGATTTTAAAAAAGCCGTATGCCTTTTTAATTAAACATTTTAAACTCATTCATTTGCTTTTGTGTATTCCTCTTGTTTATTTGGCTATCAGAACGGGTGCAATTGCTGGTTTTTTGAATTCTTATGTTTCTGCTAACTATTATACTAGTCAAACCAATTTAGCTGGTACTTATATTAATTATTTTATGTATATAGCTATTTTACTTGCTTTGTTGCTTGTTTTGACCGTTTATTTTTTGATGCGACAAAAAAAGAAAGATACAAAATTTTATGTATTTTTACTTATTTATTATATTTTTTTATTTTTGTTAATAACTTTTTGTCATGGAATTTTAACTCAAATTGAAGATGTGGCAATTGAAGCTCAGACGGTTCGAATATATCGTGATATAGCCTTTATTGTTTATATTCCACAGTTTTTCTTTATTGGGTATAGTTTTTTAAGAGGTATTGGTTTTGATTTAAAAAAATTTAATTTTGATGAAGATGCAAAAGAATTAGAAATTACAGATATTGATAATGAAGAATTTGAACTTGTTTTTGGTAAAGATGCTTATAAATATAAAAGGACGATTCGGCGTTTTTTTAGAGAGTTTCGATATTATGTTTTGGAAAATAAATTGGCTTTTGGAATTTTATCTTGTATTGTTCTTGGGGCGATAGGAACTATGTTATATTTAAATTTTGGAGTATATCATAAAGTTTATCGGCAGTCTCAACGCGTGAGTCATAATAATTTATCGATAAGCGTTGTCGATGCTGTTTTGACTAAATATGATTTGGGGGGCAATGAATATGATAATTATTATATGGCTATTGCCTTAAATATTCGTAATAATAATCGAATTAACCCAAGCACATTGGACTATGATAATTTTCGGCTTTTGGTTGCGGATCGAATGCTTAGTCCAATATTGGATAGATCTTCTTATTTCCCAGATTTGGGTTATCCATATGCTCGAAATACTCAAATTGCTGCTTTAGAAGAAAAGATATATGTGCTTGTTTATGAAGTTGATCCAGCATTGATAAATCATTCGATGACTTTAAAAATTTTAGATTCGATGACTTTTGAAATTGGAAGTGTTACCCCTATTTATAAAACAGTTAATTTACAATATGATACGATTTCTTCCGTAAATCAAGTCCGAGAAGTAGACTATCATAAGATTTTGGAACTTTCTAGTACTCGCATTGGTTTATCTCAAATTCAAATTCATGACTTTCAAGTAACTTCCTCTTATGAGTATACTTATGAGAGTTGTACAAATTCAATCTGTCAAAGTTTAAAAAATCGAGTTGTTGCTTCTCCTTCAAAATCTTTACTAGTTTTAAATCGGATGCTAGAACTTGATACACATTCTACTTATTATGATGTTCGTCGAGGTTCAGGAAGTTTTGTTTCGGATTTTGCGAAGGTTCGATATACAATAGGTGGGGTTGTTTATACAACAACCATTACGGATGTCACGCCACGTGAAGTGGTAGATACTTGGGTTTTTGAGCTTCCAGGAGATATTCGTCAGGCAGAAGAAATATCTTTATTAATAAACATTCGAGGACAATTATATATAATGAAAGTAAAATGATGACAAAATCGTCATTTTCTTTTTTTTAACTTATGATATAATTTCTTTGTGATGAATTATGGAAACAAAAATTTTAATCGTTGAAGATGATACTTCAATTTTACTGGGACTTAAATTTTGTTTAGAACAAGAGCATTTTTTGGTTTCAACTGCAACAACGGGAAAAGAAGCTTTGGATAAAATAAGAGAATCCATTGACCTAATTCTTTTGGATTTGAACTTACCTGATATGAATGGATTTGATATTTTAAAACAAGTTGAAAATATTCCTGTTATTTTTTTGACGGCAAATGATGAAGAGGTATCCATTGTTCAAGGTCTTGATATGGGAGCAGAAGATTATATTACGAAACCTTTTAGAACAAGGGAATTGATTAGCCGAATACGTGCAGTTTTACGACGGAGAAATTTAAATATTAATCAGAAGATTCAAATTGCCAATATACTTATTGATCCTAGTTGTGCTAAAGTGTTTAAAAATCAACAAGAAATTTTCTTAACTACTATGGAATATAAGATTTTGCTTATTTTAGCTACTAATCCAAATATGGTTTTTACACGTGAGAAAATTTTGGCAGATATATGGGATGTAAATGAAGCATACGTTAATGATAATACCTTAACCGTTTATATAAAAAGGCTTCGTGAGAAAATTGAAGATGATTCTAATCATCCGAAGATTATTGAAACGGTACGTGGTGTTGGATATAAAATAGGAGTTTCTAAATGAAAAAGAATGTTCTTCGGTTTTTATGTATTTCTTTCTTTTTTTTCTTTTTGGGATTGTGGATTGTTTTTTCCTTATTTGAACGAACAAAAAGAGAAATGATAGTAAATAATAACGCGGTTGTAATGACAATTTTAGAGTCTCATCCAGAATTAGAAGGAGAAATTATAGATGCTTTAAAACAAATTCATTTACAACAAGATTTTTCTGTTTTAGAAAAATATGGGTTAACTTCTTTGTCTTCTTTAGATTATTTAGAAAGTATTAAAAATTTAAAGAACACTTTTTTTGTTAGTTATTTTGTTTTATTTTTGATGTCTTTTTTGATAATTGGACTATATTTTGTTTATTTGGAAAGCAAACGAAAACGAGAAATTAAGAAAATTGATCAATATTTGTTTTCTTTATTGTCGCAGGATATAGAAGTGAATTTAAAAGATTTTCAAAGTGGGGAACTTGCTAGTTTACAAAATGATTTGATGAAAGTAACTAGTCGTTTAAAAAATGCTTTAGAAATTTCAACAAAAGATAAAGTAGAATTGTCAAAAACTTTAGCAGATATCTCTCATCAGCTTAAAACGCCTTTGACAAGTTTACTTATTTTAAATGATAACTTATCTTCGTTTTCTATTGATGAAAAAACTAGACAAGATTTTTTAAAAAAACAAGAGCAAATTATTCTTCATATGAAAAGTTTAATTATTACTCTTTTAAAAGTAAGTCAAATTGAAAGTGGAATGACTCCTTTAAAAAAGGAAAACATTGTTCTCTCTGAACTTTTTTCTTATGTTTTAGAACAGCTCGATTTATTATTGGTTGCTAAAAATATTACTATTAAAATGAATGTTTCTTCTGATGTGAAAATTGTTGGGGATTTTAATTGGCTTGGTGAAGCGTTTTTGAATATTTTAAAAAATGCTTGTGAGCATTCTAAAGAAAATGGAATAGTAGAATTATCCGTTAAAGAAAATCCAATGTATACAGAGGTTTCTATTACGGATTATGGAGAAGGAATTTCTAAAAAGGATTTAAAACATATTTTTGACCGTTTTTATAAAAGTAGTTCTGATAAAGAAAGTATTGGAATTGGTTTAAATTTGACTAAAAGTATTTTATCTCGAAGTAATGCGACTATTGCATGTAAAAGTGAAGTAAATAAATATACAACTTTTCTTGTTCGGTTTTATAAGGGAGTTGTATAATTCTTTTTAAAATATATAAAAAACAAAAGAATTAATTTAGAATCTTTTGTTTTTCTTTTACTTTTTTCTTTTCAGTTTTACCAATAATCCAGTCAATAGAATAATTATGTTTTTGATTAAGTTGGAGAGCGAAGGCAGTAAGAATTAAAGTTTGACCTGTTTTATATTTTCGAATATTTGATTCGGTTGTATTTAACTCTTTTGCTAATTTAACGTTGCTATATTTTAAATCTTCACAAATCTCTTTTAAACGATTTCCAGCGGTAGGTAAATGAATCCCTTTTTTTAAATCATTGTATTTTTTGATGGAGGTTATTCCTAATATATAATCTATGGATAGATTATAATAATCCGAAATTTTGGATAAATTTCGCATAGGGATATCTCGATCATTTTTTTCGTAATGAGAAATAGATGATTTTGATAGCTTTAAATATTTGGCTAATTCTTGTTGAGTTGTATCATATGTCTCGCGAATATATTTTATTTGCTCTCCAACATTAATCATACAGCTTCACCTGGATAAATTCTCTCATTATTCTAATTTATTCTATTGCTAAGTTGCTAAAATGTGCGAGAACGTGGTACAATATTAACAGGATAAAGTGTAATTACAATGTTTAAAGAAGCTTTAAAAATATCATAATACATATAAAAGGAAGGGATGTTTATGTTAAAAAGAAAATATTTACTTTTTATTTCTCTATTTCTTCTTTTTATTTTAGATATTTTTTTGTTTTATTTTATTAATAAAACGAGTCAAAACCTATCTTTAGATGAAAATTTAGAAAATGTAGAATTAGCTATCTATTTAGAAGATGAACAAATAAACATGATTCCAGATAAAGAAAGTGGCTATTATTATGATCGAGAGAGATCTAGTTGCACGAATGGAGCCTATATTAATTGGGATAGTGTAAGTTGGAGTCCGGTTGTGAATAATATGAGTGAATATAAAACAAGATGTGAAATCCATTTTACTAGAACTTATACCGAAGGAATCTTAAATGGGACAGATCCAATTTTAAAAGAAGAATTAGTACCTGTAACAATCGAAGATAATGGAACCGTCAAAAAAGCTAATTTAGAAAGTGAATGGTATAGTTATGCGAATAAGAATTGGGCAAACTCTGTTATTTTAGATGATCAATATGATACTTTAAATAACCAAGGAAAAGTAAGTGGCGCGACAAAGAATGATGGCTATGTTTCGTTTGATGGTGTAGATGACTATATTGATTTAGGTTTAGAAAATTATGATTTTAATGCAAATGGCGTGACTTTAATGGTAAGATTTATCTTAAATTCTTTTAGCGATGTAAACTCCGTAGTTTTCAGTAATGTAGAAGCTGCAGGATTAGGAATATATGTGCGACCTGATGGAACGATTCGAGCAAATTTTTATAATGAGGATAATAGTGCCTATATTTTATTGGATGCACAAGAAAAATTAGTTTTAAAAGAAGAATATACTGTGGTTATCAAGTTTGATAAAAGTAAAATATATATGTATGTTAATGGAACATTAGAAGCGTCAACTGATTTTGGAACTTCAAGATTAAAAGTATCCCCTTTATCTTATTTATTGGGAGCAAATCCTCAAAAAAGTGGAAGTCATACAGAATATTCTGATGTAAATATTAAACAAGCTCAGCTTTATAGCCGGGCATTAGATGATGAGGAGATTAAAGAAATAAGCAAAGGAAAAGTAGTAAATAGTGAAGGATTACTTCGGTATGTCGATTTTACAAACAAAAGTTATGAAAATAATGAAATCATACCAGAAAGTGCTATAGAGTCTTATTTTGTGTGGATTCCGAAATACCGTTATCAGTTATGGGATTTAGGAAATTATGATAGTTTAACTACAATTGATACAAGCAAAGTCCATGAAATACCTGTGATTTTTGGAGATTACAATACAAGCGATGATAAGAACGGCGAATGTACCACACCTATGGAAAGTGGAAAAACTGGGAATTGTATAGTTGGAAACTACATGACTCATCCCGCATTTATAAGTATCCCAAGTACTGGATTTTGGGTCAGTAAATTTGAAACAGGGTATGACGGAGCAACGAGTGTAACTGAGGCCCAGCAAAATATTAATGATTCAAATAAAATCATCATTAAACCTAATGTTTATAGTTGGCGAGGGATACAAGTTGCAAATGCATTCTATAGTTCATATAATTATCAAAGAAATTTAGATAGTCATATGATGAAGAGTACGGAATGGGGAGCAGTCGCTTATTTACAACATAGCGCATATGGTTCTCAAGCAAGTGTGAGAATCAATAATAATT
>CALVUM010000062.1 GCA_944363605.1 uncultured Bacilli bacterium | reverse complement strand
TTTTCCTTTTTCTTATTATATAATCATAATGCAACAAAGAAATGCACCCATAGCGCAATTGGATAGAGCGTTAGACTACGGATCTAAAGGTTAGGGGTTCGACTCCCTTTGGGTGCACCATTTTTATGATTCACATTTTCATTTTTTTGGAGTATAATACTCATAAGAGATCGAGAAGTAGCACAATTTGGTAGTGCACTACATTTGGGATGTAGGGGTTGCAGGTTCAAATCCTGTCTTCTCGACCATTAAGTTTATAAATTTCTACATCAGTAGAATTTATAATAAAGCTACACTTAAACTTTCATGTTATTAATCTTTTCGATTAATATCTTCTCATCTTGTGGTATATAATGAGAATAAGTATTAAGTGTCATGGCTATATCCTTGTGTCCTAATCGCTTTGAAATACAAGTAACTGGAACCCCCGAGGATAACATTAAGGTTGCATGCGAGTGGCGAAAATCGTGCATCCTTATTTTTTTTACCCCAGAAATATCACAGTAGCCATCTTTTCTTCTACTGACTGTAGTTTGAGATAAAGGTTTTCGTCCTCCAAAAATAAACCAATTCTCACTAAAATCCTTTTCTTTTTGTTGCTTTGCTTTCAAATCATTTAATTTTTTTACTAAATCATCGTCGAGCAAAACTGTTCTAATAGATTGAGGAGTCTTTGGAGAATTAAATGTATAGCTGTCTTCACTAAATTTTTCTTTTAGTAAAGTTTTGTTGATATAAGAATAACCATTTTTATAATCATTCCAATTTAAAGCTAAACATTCTCCAAGCCTAAGCCCAGTATAGAACAACGTTTCATACAACAACTTATAGATAGGACTATCTACTACTTCAATAAACTTGTTGAATTCTTCTAAAGTCCAGAAATCTACGTTCTTAGTTTCATTCTTTTTTGCTTTATTAAAGCCACCTACTTTACTTGCTACATTCTTTTCTAAGTCATAGAAGTCCATAGCATAGTTTAGTATTAAAACTAAGCATTCATATAAACTTGCGTTATAGGAATTTTTATAGCCTTTCTTTTCAATAGAAGTCATCCAGTCGACAACATCATCAGCCGTGATGTCAATGACTTTCATATCTTTGAAATATGGGAGAATATGATTTTTAAAATTATTTGCAATCTTGCGATAAGATTCTTTTTTTAATTTCAATTCTTTATACTTACTAAAATTTTCCCATAATTCACAAAAAATCATTGTTTCTAAGATGTTTTTTGTCATACGTAATAAAACTTCCCTCCTTTCATTTTTTCTGAATAAAAAGAATAATGAATATACTAGTCCTCTTTAATTTTTTCTTCAATATTTTTAATCATTTCGCCTTTTAAAAATTCCATCATAAGAGGTAAATTCTCCATCGTATCTTTTTGGTCTAAGGCTTGATTTAATAAAACTATATAGGCACTCGTTGTGTTTAAGCCTTTACTTTCACCATATTTTACAACTCTTTGAACTAAATCGGCAGGTAAATTCATATTAACTCTTTTTAATTCAATTTTACCTTTACTCGTATTTGTCATTTTTTTCCCCTTTCTTTAGCCACATCAAATGGGTATCATTGATGACATCAACATATTATCATTATTTAATCATTTATGTCAATATGTTTTTTATACTTTTTTAATTTTTTTTATGACTTTATTAAGTCGATAACAAAAACAAAAAATAAATTTATCAAATTTCACGTACTTATAACATTCGTTTATTACGTGTTAATACTCGCTCTCAGAGGTATTTTTTGATATTGTTACCTCATTATAAGTAACATCGCTTGTCAATTCCAAAGCCGGCATAAGAGCCTGAAAGGAGGACAACAGGCTTTATTCCGTTTTTCCATTGACAAGATACGACTTTCTCTTGTTCATTGTTTAAGTGTAGCTTAAAGTTATCAATATAAAAAAAGAATTTTTTGCTTTCTTTTAATATGTTTCATGACTAATTTTTGAAATAAAGACAACGCTCCGAATAAATTTAAAACTCAGTTTTTTCTTGACAACAGGAACCCAGTCATATGAATTCAAAGAAGACGGGAACGCGACTACACCTAAAGAAAGCAATAAAAGAGGGTATGTAGTCTTCTTCCCAAAAGAGGGTATCATATGACTACCTATTGTCAAGGAAAAACCCCTAAAGTACAAAGAACGAAACATAAAATTTTATTTATTGCAAAAAATCAAGAAAAAAATTTTTCTTCTTTTTTTACTAAGATGTGTAGACTAAAAAAATAAAATATTGTATACTTTGTTTGTAGCATTTGGAATGCAAGAAAAAACCCTGATTTTAATCTTTCAAAAATCAAGGAACATTACCCACAGAATTCTTGAAATTCCACGTCATGTCCGTCAAAGGAATTGATATATTGGTTTGAATATATTTTTTCCTTTCCACGGATTTTTTTTAGCAAAAATTCACAATCGTTCGGGTTATCTAGATCAATATAGCTTTCTGAGGGAGTAATTAAATTCCTAGAATAGAAATATCGATGTCTATTAAATAATTTTTGGTCAATATCTTTTGTCATATATTTTGCTATATATCCAATTACTTTTTTAGGTTCATTCTTTAATTTTTCAACACTCGTAAAGCCGTCTATCCAATACTTAATATGGGAATATCGGGGGTTGTCGCTCTGCTTATAAATTAATTTATCGTTGTCTATAGCAATGTTTGTTAGTAAATGATAATGTACTGCTCCTCGTTTTTGAAACTCAGGAACGCAAATATACTTAAATTCGGGATAGACACGTTTTACTTTATCTATGAAGTATCGAAGTCTTTTATTACAATCGCCTACGCTTGTAACATCAAATTTTGTCGTATCTTCAAAAGTTAAAGTAATAAATGTTTTCCAGTCTGACATATTCGCCTTTGCTAACCGTTGACACTCCAGTTTACTTCTTATGATATTTCGTTGTTCTACTACCTTTGGTTGCTCTTCATTCACAGTATTATGTTGTTGTGTTGTTGTCACTCCAAAAATCTTATTCATACGGTATTCTCTTAGTTCCAAGTCGGAAGTATCTTTCCCCGTTGTACGAGCCTTTTTCTCGCTGTAGCAATAGAGTTGAACATAGGAGCCACATTCTACCAGCTTGACATTATACAGACCCAATTTTGTCGTAACTATGAGCTTACTATCAAGTATAGGAAAGGTTGACACCTTTCCCGTAAGCACATCGTCAAGACTTACTTCAATAATATTTTTCATTAAATCTTCGGCTCGTACTTTTTACCAACAACCCAACACATTTTTCTAGTACCGTCATTCATGCGACATTCACGTTGATAGAAAGACCCAATCAAAGAGTCATTGACATAAACAAATAAAGAGTCAAACAACTGACTGATAGTTAGCCTTGTATATGTATGTTTATCAATAACGGTTAACCAAATATCATTATTTTTTAAAATATCTAAATTATTCAAATTTAATTGTGTGAATTCTGATAGATAATCTCTTATCATATCATTTTTAATTTCTCTTAGTTCCATACATGGTTGTTTTATCAATCTATGACAAATAACACATGCGGTGTCCCGGTTCGCTCGTTCCCGATTGCGAACCTATATACACCCGCAACAGCCGTCCTGTCTTCTCGACCATTTTTATTTAACAATACATCCCATTTTATAATGAGATTTTTTTATGTCTTGCAACACCTTTGGATAAATTTTAAAAATTAACAAATTGTGCTAACTTTCACTTCCTATTGTATACATGTTCCACCACGCGATATTACCGAGTTTTCTATATCTTCTAACATCTTATCTATACTATTATATCTAGTAATATCTAGGTTTATTTCTTCATCATTTGTATAAAAGTTTTCGATAATATTTGGAGTCTCATATTTTGTCCATACTTCATAAGTATACTCTTGATTATCAATTTGACACGTAATACTCTTGCCTGTTGAAATCGGATGGGCATCGAAGTAATCTTTAAAACATATAATTGCCACTAGTACAAGAAGGCAAATTACGATGATTAACAGTATTATTTTTAATATGTTCAATATCCATTTTGTAGATATGATTTTATTATTATTTTTGGATACTATATCATTTTGCACTAATTCATCTAAACTCACTTGAAATATTTGAGCTAATTTTTTTGATTGTTCTATATCCGGCGAAGTTTCTCCGAGTTCCCATTTGCTTATAGTTTGTCTTGCAACACCTATTTTTTCTGCCAATTGTTCTTGAGACATATGATTTTGTTTTCTTAATTCCAATATTTTATTTCCCATATAATTCCTACCCTCCTTTCTATCTTTATTTTAGATTTTCTTTGCGTGATATTCCACCTTTTTTACTTGGAACTTTCGCCCGTTTTCTTAACAATTGTAATTTTAAAATAAAAAAAGATATAGTTTTTCTTTCTATATCTTCTATAAACTTTTTATCCAAT
>CALVUM010000061.1 GCA_944363605.1 uncultured Bacilli bacterium | reverse complement strand
AGGGAAACCTTGGAAGTGGAACGTGGTAAACCCCGCAAGCGAGAAACCCAAATTATGGTAGGGGAGCTACTGCTAGTAAATGAACGATGCAGTGGACCAGTAATGGTAGATAAATATTTGC
The DNA here is from genome assembly GCA_944363605.1 of uncultured Bacilli bacterium. GTDB lineage: Bacteria > Bacillota_I > Bacilli_A > RF39 > UBA660 > Ventrenecus. Next base: position 12,614 of record CALVUM010000061.1, on the reverse strand, counting down.
CCCGTAGTTTTACGGACAGAACAAGGCTTATTAGTTATTTTTTTATTTATGAAGGAGTGAGTATCTTGTTTGCGATTGGTAATTCTTTAAAGGAAGCAAGAGAAAAAACAGGAGTGTCTTTAGAGGAAGCTTCTTTAGATATTCAAATTAAAAGTGTTATTTTAGAAAATATTGAAGAAGGAAACATTGGTTCTTTTAAAGATATATTTGAATTGAAAGAGTATCTTTGTGCTTATGCTAAATATTTAGGACTTGATGAAAATAAAATTTTGGATGAATTTAATGAGTATATGTTTGAGTATACTTCTAAAATTCCTCTCAAAGATATTGAAAAGAAGGTTATGGAACAAAATAAAGAGAAAGAAGTAGATTCTGTTGTTTCGCCTTATACAAAGCCAATGAAAAAATATCCGGCAAAGTATTACATTGTTTTATACACTGTACTTATTTTACTGGCAATTGCTATTATTTTTTGGAGTATTCATCAAATTACTGTTTCTAAGTATTTAGAGTCTTTTTTGGAAAATCTTAATTATATGTGAAGGAGTACATATGAATTTAGCAAATAAATTAACGATTAGTAGAATCGTTATAGCAATGATTATTTTATTGATTTTATTAATTCCTTTTGAAGATTTTGGTATTTTTATCCCAAGTTTTTATGTTATGGGAAAAGTTTTAGTAGATATTCGGTATCTTGTGGCAGGATTTTTGTTTGTAATTGCTTGTGTAACGGATTATTTAGATGGTTCTATTGCGCGTAAAGAAAAAATGACTAGTGATTTTGGAGCTACTTTAGATGCAATTGCGGATAAAATATTGGTAAATGGGGTTTTAATTATTTTGGCTTATCAAGGATTTATTTCTATAATTGTTCCTATTGTAATTGTTTTACGAGATATTTGTGTAGATGCATTACGGGTATTGTCTGCAAAAAATAAGGTAATTATTAAAGCCAGTAAATGGGGAAAAGTAAAAACTGTGTTTATGATGTGTGGAGTTTCGTTGCTTTTATTTTATAATTTGCCTTTTGAAATATGGGGAATTTATGTTGCCGATTTACTTGTTTTTATAGCAACTATTTTATCCGTAATCTCTGCTATTTTCTATTTTATTCATGCAAAAGAATATTTAAAATTTTAACAGATTTTTAAAATTTGCTTTTTTTCTTTTACAAAAAATATAAAATTTGTTAGAAAAAAACAAAAATTTGCAAAAAATTTACTACAAAACGTTTGTTCGTAAAATAGGTTGACAAACGTTTTTTTCTATTATAAAATGAACTTAACAAAAGGAAATTGGAGGATTTTTATGAAAACAACAAAAGATGTAAAAGACAAGGACAAAGCTTTAGAACAAGTTTTGGCTGACATTGAAAAACAATTTGGTAAAGGGGCAATTATGAAACTTGGAGCTCAGGAACATATGGAGATTGATGTTACTTCCAGTGGTTCCTTGGCTTTAGATATAGCTTTAGGAGTTGGTGGATATCCTAAGGGAAGGATTGTAGAAATTTATGGACCAGAATCTTCTGGTAAAACTACTTTTGCTTTACAAGCAATTGCCGAAGTACAAAAGGAAGGTGGACGGGCTGCTTTTATTGATGCGGAGCATGCCTTAGATCCAGTTTATGCAAGAAATTTAGGAGTTGATATTAATGAACTTTTGTTATCGCAACCAGACACAGGAGAACAAGCTTTAGAAATATGTGAAGCTTTAGTTCGTAGTGAAGCTGTAAACATTATTGTTGTGGATTCTGTTGCGGCTTTGGTTCCAAAAGCAGAAATTGAAGGAGATATGGGGGATAGTCATGTTGGACTTCAAGCAAGACTTATGAGTCAAGCATTAAGAAAATTATCTGGAACAATTAATAAAACCAAAACTACTGCTATTTTTATTAATCAGTTGCGGGAAAAAGTAGGAGTAATGTTTGGAAACCCTGAAACAACACCTGGTGGAAGAGCATTAAAATTTTATGCTACGATACGTTTAGATGTTCGTAGAGGTGAACAAATTAAAGTTGGCGATCAAATTTTAGGAAATAAAACAAATATTAAAGTTGTTAAGAATAAAGTTGCTCCACCTTTTAAGACGGCTTCAGTGGATATTATGTATGGAACAGGAGTGTCTCGGGAAGGAGAAATTATTGATATTGCTTCTGATTTGAATATTTTGGATAAATCTGGGGCATGGTATGCTTATAATGGAGAAAAAATTGGTCAAGGTAAAGAAAACGTGAAGCTTTATTTAAAAGAAAATGGTGCTTTGGCTCAAGAATTGGAAATGAAAATTCGTGAACATTATGGTTTTGTCAAGAAAGAAGAGTAATTTTTTGTGTAAGTAATAAAAGAGTTTATAATATAATTGTCATAGGAAACTATGATGATTTTTTTTGCTTGAAAAAAAGATTTTTAAGAAGACAAACTATATGAAGTTATTAAAAAGTTGTTTCCAAAAGGTGCAAAAAGTAAATTGCTTTGGAAAAATATTTCCAAAACCTGACATAGAAATGATTTTGACATATACTTATTTTAGAAGTGAATAACATATGATAGAAAGAGTTGAGTATCTTGAGGAATTGAAAAGATGGAAAGATATGGATTTGATTAAAGTTGTCACGGGCATATATGTAAATAAAAGAATAGATTCGAAAAAGAAATATTATGTTTTTTTAGATGAAGTTCAAAATGTCTTTGAATTTCAAAAAGCAGTGGATAGTCTCTACATAAAGAAGAATGTAGATGTTTATTAAATAGTTCTAATGCTTATCTTTTATCTTTAGAACTAGCAACTTTGCTTTCTGGAAGATATGTAGAAATAAAAATGCTTCCTTTATCTTTCAAAGAATATACAACGGCTTTTAAAGATGATAAAAACTATCAGCAATTATTTCTTGATTATATGAAAAATGGTGGGATGCCGGGTAATAAAATGTATTAAAAAACAATCCTAATGATTTAGATAAAGGATAAGATATTATTAGATAGTGTGATCAAGTTCATTTTTGATAGTATAGGAAGTCCCATATCTATCAAAAAAATAAGCGATACATTAACAAGTAAGGGTATTGCTACTAGTAATCATACTGTAGAAAACTATATTACAGCTATACTTGAAAGCTTTTTGATTTATAAAGCGGAAAGGTTTGATGTAAAGAGAAAAAAATTGCTTTCCAGAGATTATAAATATTACATTGTTGATTCAGGATTAAGAAGTTATTTATTGGGGAAAAAAGCGAATAGTGACATGGGACATATATTAGGGAATATCGTTTATCTTGAATTACTTAGACGAGGGTATAAAGTATATGATGGAAAAGTAGAAGATTTAGAAGTTGATTTTGTAGCCGAAAATAGAGATGGATTAAAATATTATCAAGTGGCATTAACTGTTAGAGATGAACAAGTGTTAGCAAGAAAATTAAAATCTTTACAAAAAACAGGAGATCATTATCCTAAGATATTATTAACTTTAGATATGGATTTAGAAACGGATTATAATGGAATAACAAAAATGAATGTTGTAGACTGGCTACTTAATACAAAATAGCCGTAGCAAAAAATTATATTTATAAATTTATAGCTAACCTATTTATTTTTCTTTATGAATGAATTTTTTTTCTGACATTTCCTTTTCAGTATGGGATATGAAAGAATAGTTCTTGTAAATTTTTCGAAACTCATATATAATTAATTTGTAGATATTTTAATACATTCTATTAATTTTCTATAAATAAAATAGTAAGGAGAAAGTGTATGGAACAATTTTTATCACCCATACTTACTTTACTTCTTGGGATTGCTGCTGGTATAGGCTTTACTGTTTTCTTTGCATATATTAGAGGAAATAGTATGGCGAATAAAGCTAATAAGATGATTGAAGAGGCAAAAAAAGAAGCTGAAAAACAAAAACGTGATCGAATTTTGGAACTTAAAGAAGAAGGATATAAATTAAAACAAGAGACTGAGCGTGAGTTGAAAGAAAAGAAAGAAGAATTGAAGGCTACGGAAGATCGTTTGCTTCAAAGAGAAAACAGTTTAGATAAACGAGATGAAATGCTTCAAAAAAGGGAATTTAGTTTGGAAGAAAAAGAAAATCATTTATTAGTGTCTCAAAAAGATTGGCAATCCAAGAATGAGAAGTTGGATGAAATGTTAAAAGATGAGATGAATCGTTTAGAGAAAATTGCTCATTTTTCTAAAGAAAAGGCACACGATTTAATTATGCAACGTGTTGAAGAAGAAATGGCTACTAAAATCGCATCTTTTATGAAAGAAAAAGAGCATGAAGCAAAATTGAATGCATCTGAAAATGCTAAAAATTTACTGGTAGAGTCAATGCAACGTTATGCCGAAGATGTTGCAACTGAACAAACTGTTAGTACTATTGATTTACCAAATGATGATATGAAAGGGCGTTTAATTGGTCGAGAAGGAAGAAATATTCGAACCATTGAAGCGGTTACAGGGGTAGATTTGATTATTGATGATACTCCAGAGACTATAGTTGTTTCTTCTTTTGATCCATTAAGAAGAGAAATAGCTAAAATTACTATTGAAACTTTGATTAAGGATGGGAGAATTCATCCTTCTAGAATCGAAGAAGTTTATGATAAAGTTTGTAAAGATATGAATAATAAAATAACTGAACTTGGTAATGATGCTTGTTATAAGCTTGGTATTACTAAAATGGATCCTGAGCTTGTAAATTTAGTTGGAAAGCTTAATTTTCGGACAAGCTATGGTCAAAATGCTTTACAACATTCAAAAGAAGTGGGAGAGCTCTGTGGCCTTATGGCAGCCGAGTTAGGAGAAAATGTTATTTTAGCTAAAAGGGCTGGCTTATTACATGATATTGGGAAATCTATTGATTATGAGATGGAAGGTAGTCATGTTGAAATTGGTACGGATATTGCTAAGAAATTCCATGAAGATGAAGTGGTTATTGATGCAATCATGTCGCACCATGGAGATAGCGATGCTCATACCATTATTTCCGTGTTAGTTCAAATTGCTGATACTTTGTCTGCTGCACGACCTGGAGCTCGCAATGATTCACTTGATAACTATTTGAAAAGATTAGAACAATTAGAAGAAATTGGAAATTCTTTTGAAGGGGTTGAAAAAACTTTTGCAATGCAAGCAGGAAGAGAAGTACGAGTTATGGTTAAACCTGATGAAATAGATGATATAAAGGCGTTTAAAATTGCTCGTGAAATGAAAGAAAAAATTGAGAATGAAATGCAATATCCTGGTACAGTAAAAATTATTGTAATTCGTGAGTCAAGAGCTCAAGAAGAAGCTAGATAAAGGAGGAATAATTTATGTGGGGAGATATACTGTTAGTAGTAATCGGTTTAGTTATTGGACTTGTAATTGGTTTTTTCCTCTCTAGGCATGTGATGAAAAAATATATGAAAAAAAATCCACCTATTAACGAGAAAATGATCGAAGCTATGATGAGTAGTATGGGAAGAAAACCTAGTCAAAAGCAAGTTCGTCAAGTTATGAATCAAATGAATCGATATATGTAGAGATTCTTAAGAAAAGTAAACGAAACCGTTTGCTTTTTTTTAAGAAAATTTTTTTGTAAGTTCGATTTTGTTTTTGTGAATAAAGCTATTTAAATATCTTTTTTGTTGACGTTTTTTTGTCATTTTTTTCCTTATTTAAGTTTTGTTTTTTATGAAAATTTCTTGATTTTTCTCTTTAAAAAGATGTCAAGATATAAATTGAAATTTTTGGAATATATTTTAGTAAGTTCATAAAAAAATATTGACTTATTCATGTGGTCTATGGTATCCTATTTTTAGCTAGAAAAGAATAAAAGGTGATTTGTGAAATGGATTTTTTAGAGAGTTTATATAGCATCGAAAACTTTGGTATTTATTTATTTGTTATTATAGGAATATTGGTTATTCTCTTTCTGATAGTTTTATTTTTTGGTAAAAAAGATCAGAAAAAGAGAAAAGAATTAGAAGAAAAATTGGAACAAACAAAGATATCTAATAGGGATGCTTTTGCTGAGGTTACTCCGGTAGCTCCTTTAGAAGTTCCTGAAACTTCTGTTCCGGAAGTTAAACCATTAGAACCTGTTCAGGTAGATGAAGAAGTACATGATGATATATCTTCAGTTGCTCCGACAACTAATGATGTTTTGAATAGTGATTTTGGATTATCGGATTCTCAAGAAGAAATTCCAGCAGAGGAACCAAAGAAAGAATTTGATTTTGATGCGTTGGCTGATGCAATTAGTAAAGAACTTGCTGATATGGAAAAAAATATGAATTCTGAGGAATCAGAGCCAATTTTACCAGAGGTTTCTGCTCCTGTAATTGAAAAAACTGTAGAACCTGTTCATTTACAAGCTGTTTCTCAGGAAATGCCTAAAGAGGTTTCTCAAATTGAAAAACCTAAACCTGTAATGCCATCCGTTTTTAGTTCGGTTTATGTGAATCGTGAAAAAGAAGAACCAAAAGTTGAGGAACCAAAGCCTACTTCTTTTGTAAAACCAGAATTTGAATTACCAAAAAAAATGGATTTACCAAAAAAAATGGATTCTACTGATGAGATAACTAAGCCTATATTAGAAGAAGAAACTGATGATATTATTTTTCGATAAGATATAAATGGTTAAAGAAGTGTCTATTGACATTCTTTTTTTAATATTTTTTAAAGTTTATGCTATAATACCATTAATGGAGAGGATATTATGAAATTATTTAAACAAAATGATAAATTAAATATCGAAGAAGTGAATGAAGTTGTTAGTTTAACAAAAAAAATTTTGCACTTATTTTATATAGCTATGGTAATTGCGATGGTTTTAATTGTAACAATCATAGTCCGTGAGTGGGGAGTATTAAAGTTTTTATTAAGTGTATTATCTGTTTTAGCGCCATTTTTTATCGGTTTTATTCTGGCATGGCTTATGAATCCAATTGTCACTCGAATGGAGAAAAAGAAAATACCAAGAACTATTGGCACATTAATTGTTTATGCTGTATTGTTGCTTGTAATTTTATTATTGATTCGTTTTTTAATTCCTTTAATTTATGAACAATTACAAGTATTAATTGGTAATTTCCCTTCGATTTTTAGAGAATTAGAGTCTTTTATTAATAGTTTATTTTCTAAATTTGGTAATATTCAAGGAGTAGATATTGAAGGAATTAAAAATTCCATATTAGATACTATAATGACGTCTTTAAATGGCTTTATGATTTCGGCTCCATCTTTTATTATGAATTTTGCTGGAGGCTTATTTTCTAGTATTGTTACTATTTGTTTTGGACTAGTGATTGGCATTTATATGCTAATTGATTTTGATTCTATAAATGGTCATTTATTACAACTTTTACCTAAAAAAAATCGTTTTGAAGCTTCTTTACTTATTACAAATATTTCTACTGAAGTGAGAAAAAGCGTGAATGGAACTCTTATGGTTGCGACAATGGTGTTTATATGCGATAGTATTGGTTTTTGGATTGTCGGTTTACAAGCCCCATTATTGTTTGGATTATTGTGTGGTATAACCGATATTATTCCATATGTTGGTCCTTATATTGGAGGAGCAGTAGCAGTCATCATTGGTTTTGCTCAAAGTCCATTGACTGGTTTTTTAACTTTGATTGTCGCGATTATTGTTCAATTAATTGAGAATAATATTTTACAACCGATTATTATGAGTAAAACAATGAAATTACATCCAGTAACGATCATTGTAGGATTGCTTATTTTTGAACATTTCTTTGGTATTATAGGGATGATTTTAGCAACACCATGTATTGCACTTGGAAAAGTTGTATGGAAATTTTTTAAAGAAAAATATAATTTATTTAGAGATGAAGAATCCATTCAAATTCCAGATAAATAATTTTAAATATGCAATGTAATATCTTTAAGATTTAATATAAGCGTCTAGGCTTGAAAGAAATTTTCTTGTAAAAAAAAGAATTTTCTGATATGATTATGAAGAGATTGTTGATTCAAGAAACAGCTTTTTAGTATTTTTAAAGAGAGTAGATGAGGGTGGAAATTCTATAAAAGAAAAATTGCTGGTGCTGCTTTGAGGAGATTTTTGGGGAACGCCCGTTATTGCGAATTAAGTTAAAGTAAGGATGGTACCGTCTATCAAAAGACTCCTTTGGTATCATCTTTTTTAGTTGAATGGAGGCTAACTATTGAAAGTTATTTTAATTGCTGGAAAAGCACGTAGTGGTAAAACAAAAGCTGCGCATATTTTGAAAAAAATTTTAGAAGAGAAAAAGGAAAAAGTTGTTATTACCGAATATAGTAAATATATAAAACTTTTTGCAAAAGATTTTTTAGGATGGGATATGATAAGTGAACCAAAACCACGAAGTTTTTTGCAAGAAATGGGAGAATATGTACGAAAGCTTAATCGAGATATTTATTTTGTAGAACGAATGAAAGAAGATTTGCGTATTTATGAACATTTTGTTGATGTAGTTATTATTAGTGATGTAAGAATGCCTAAAGAATTAGATGAATTAAAAGAATTTCATCCAATTAAAATTCAAGTTGCAAACGATTTGCAAAGTTATGATTTAACTGAAGAGCAAGAAGCTCATGAAACAGAACATGCATTAGATAACTATACTTCTTTTGATTATACAATTCAAAATAAAACAGAAAAAGAAATGAAAGAAATATTACTTACTATTGTGAAGGAGAATGAGTTATGAATTTAAAAGATTTATTTATTAATTATTTTGTTAGCAAAGAACACAAGCAGATTCCAAGTGCTCCAATTGTACCGGAGAATGATCCATCTGTATTATTTAATACTGCAGGAATGCAACCTTTAATTCCGTATTTAATGGGCGAAGAACATCCTTATGGAAGAAGACTTTGTGATTATCAAAAATGTGTACGTTTAACAGATTTGGAAGAAATAGGCGATAAGACACATCACACATTTTTTGAAATGCTTGGTAATTGGAGTTTAGGAGATTATTTTAAAAAGGAAAGTATTGGTTATAGTTTTGAATTTTTAACTATGATTTTACATATTCCAGTGGAAAGACTTGCAATTACTGTGTATAAAGGCGATGAAAAAATTCCACGAGATGATGTTTCAGCAGAAGCTTGGATGTCTTTGGGAATTCCTAAAGAAAGAATTGCTTATTTAGGAAAAGAGGATAATTTTTGGATCCCAGGTGATTCTGGTCCTTGTGGTGGAGATACCGAAATTTTTTATTGGCGAAGTGATGATGCTATTCCAGAAAAGTTTGATCCTGAGGATGATCGTTGGGTAGAAATTTGGAATAATGTTTTTATGGAATTTTATCAAGATAAAGATGGTAATGTGACAGAATTAAAACAAAAAAATGTGGATACAGGTATGGGGTTAGAGAGAGTAGTTGCTGTATTAGAAGGTGTGGATGACAATTATTTAACAAGTATTTGGAAAAATATGCGTGAAAAGTTAGAATGCATTAGTGGTAAATCCTATTCTGGTAATGAAGAAGCGATGCGGATTATTTTAGATCATGTTCGAACAAGTGTTTTTATCGCTGCTGATCCAGCTGGAATTAAACCTAGCAATACCGATCAAGGTTATATTTTACGAAGATTAATTCGAAGAGCTATTCGTTATGCAAGAGTGCTTGACATGGATATTCATTCTAATTTTTTAGAAGAATTAGCATTGGTTGTAATTAAAGAATACCAAGGCTATTATCAAGAGCTTTCTCAAAATAAAAATGTTGTATTAGAAGTTTTAAAAAATGAGCAAATTAAATTTAGTCGTACTTTAGAAAAAGGATTAAAAATATTTGAAAAACTTTCTCAAAATTCTAATTTTATTGATGGAGAAACCGCATTTCATTTATATGACACATTTGGTTTTCCTATTGAATTAACTAAAGAAGAAGCAAAACGACGAGATATGAAAGTTGATGAGGAAGGTTTTAAAGCAAAATTTTTAGAACATCAAGAAAAATCTCGAACCGCTTCCAAAGGTAAATTTAAAGGTGGCTTATCAGGAAATAGTGAAATTGAAACAAGATATCATACAGCAACTCATTTACTTAATGCGGCTTTAAAACAAGTAATTGGGCCGAATGTTCATCAATTAGGTAGCAATATTACGGAAGAGCGATTACGGTTTGATTTTCCTTGTGATCATAAATTAACAGATGAGGAAAAAAGAAAAGTTGAAGATTTCGTAAATGGTTGGATCGAAGAAGCAATTCCGGTTCAAAAAGAAATTATGAGTAAAGAAGAGGCTATTCAAAGTGGCGCGGAATGTATGTTTATTGAAAAATATCCAGATGAGGTAACAGTTTATAAAATTGGGGATATTTCGAAAGAATTATGTGGTGGACCACACGTTAAAAATACGAGTGAAATAGGTCACTTTAAAATAAAAAAAGAAGAATCTTCTAGCGCAGGTGTTCGAAGAATTAAAGGAGTCATTGAATAAATGGCTTTTTTTCTTAGGAGTGTATTAATTTTTCCTTTTAAAAAACTCAAAAATCGTCTATAATATTTATAGAATATAGGTGAGTAATATGAATGATAATTTAAGTTTCAAAAATATATTCAAACGAGAAACAAAATTAGCGACATATATCATTATTTGTATGACCATAGTTGTTTTAAGTCTTTCTTATGCTATGTTTTTTAAAGTAGATGGCAATAGTAAAAACCAAGTAGTTGAAGCAGGAGATTTAGTATTTACCTATGAAAACACTTCCCAAACGATAACATCAACAGGGAAAGAAAGTTGTTTTATGCCCATGAGTGCAGATGAAACCGCTTTATATTTAGGAACATGTGATTATAAATTAAGTGTTCAAAATACAGGAAGTTTAAAAGGAGCTTATACATTAAAACTTGTAGCAAATGAGGATAATACAATTGAAGCAAGTAAGTTAAAAGTAGTATTAAGAAAACAAGAGGGAGAAACATTTCAAATAGTAGGAGGCTATGAACAAGGAAAAATCGTAAGTGAATTATCAGACGGAATACTCATTCAAGATGATGAAATGGAGCAAAACACAACTACAGTTTACAGTGTTTCTTTAATTATTGATGACAGTTTAGCAACAGATAGTGATACAAACAAAGTACTATCTTATAAAATAGAAGGAACAGGACTAGTACATGAAAGCCAAGATTTAAGTAGTCCTGCTTTTCAAATACAAGATAATTATACGGAAAATCCAAAATTAATAATTAATGGAAAAGTTAATCTAGCGGAAGGATTGGATAAAAGCAATTATCAAATTATAGTAGAAAATATGAAAAATGGTGTGATTGAAAGCAGTATAAATGTAGAAAAAAGCGAATTTCAAATAAATAATATTAATTTTACGGAAGCTGGAAATTATCAATATAAAATATATTTTAAAGATGTAAGAGAAGAAGAATATGAAGCAATATATGATCAATTTAGTTATATAGTCGATGTAATAGTAGCAGAAACAGCGGATGGAAAATTAAATGCAATAGTTCAAACAAATGAGGTAATAGAATTACAAATTAAGCGTCCTTCAGTATATGTAAAAGATAATAACACAGTAGGCCCTACAATATATATTAGTGGGGAAGTATTGTTAGAAGGAAGAGCTATAGAAAATGGAGAGTTTAATTTTCTTGCAAATCAAGGAGAATATGAAAGTGGTGTGGGCACAAATGATGAAAACGGAAAGTTTATGATACCAATACTTATTAATACGGAGGAATTATCAACAGGAAAATATCAATTTGAAATTTATCAAATAAATTCAGAACAGGATGGAGTAGTTTATGATGAAACAAAATATACTGTAGAAATTGAAGTAGTAAAAGATGAAAGTGAAAATATTAAAATAGTAAATGCAATATCAAAAGAAATAATATTTAAAAATTATTATAAAGCTACCCCGGTATGGGTAGAAGTTTCTTCAACAGTTACATTTTCAGAAGTTGATTTTGAAACTTTAGAATATCAGATGATACCAATAAATGGTACTGAAGGTGAAGTGTTGATCGCAAATAATGGTAATGATGGTATTATAAAATTCTCGTCAATTACTTATGAAAAAGTGGGAACATATGAATATAAAATTGTTCAAGTTCCTGGAAAAAATTCGAATGTTAATTATGATACTACAGAATTTATTTTAACAGTAACAATTAATGATGATAATTATGGAAAACTTACTGCTTCTGTGGCTTATTCTGATGATTTAACTTTTGAAAATACTGTTAAATAATTTAATTAAGCAAATGAAATTTGTGACGAATGGGAAATGTACAAGTTTGGAACTATTTGTCTATAGTTCATCTAAAATTAAAAGACAATATTTTAAAATACAGGGAATAGTGATGTTATGAATAAAAGGGGATTTATTTTTATAGAAACCATTATTGTTACAGCTGTTTTACTAGCATCTTTGATGCTAGTTTATTCCTTGTATGTTTCTTCTTTAAGTGCTGAGACTATAAGGATTCGTTATGATGATCCAGTAAAATTATATGAAACGTTTTATGTAAAAAAATATTTAGAAAGTTTTGATTTAGATCTTTTAAAAGATCGAATTGATGCTGGTGAACCTTATCAAATGATTTATCGAGGTCAAAATGATATTTTTGGTGCATCTT
>CALVUM010000060.1 GCA_944363605.1 uncultured Bacilli bacterium | reverse complement strand
AGAAAAAATAAAAAAACAGGTTCTTTTCCTGTTTAATTATTCTCTTTTAAAAATTCTAATGTTTTACGCATTTTCGCATCATATTTTAAAACTTCCATACTACCAAAAGCTTCTAACAACTCTTCTTGAGAAATACCAGAATTGTGAGCCATTTCTTCAGCATCTTTTTCAGCTTCTTCGTCGGTTACTTCAATTTTTTCAGCTTCAGCAACTGCTTCTAATAAATAACGATATTTAATTCTTTTAATAGCTTCTGGTTCCATATTTTTATGTAAGTCTTCATGAGTCATTCCTGAAAATTCTAAATATTGATCCATCTTTAAATTTTGCATTTTTAATTGGTCTTCAAATTGATGAATCATCCGGTGAACTTCATCGTCAATTATCGCATCAGATAATTCTACTTCCATGTTTTCTGAAGCAGTTTTTAAAACTTCTTCAATAAAGCGATCATCAATTTCATTTTGTTTACGATTCTTTACGACATTTTCAACTTCTTTAGCAAGTTCTTCAGCATTTGTAACCTTATCATATCCTAAGTCTTTAAAGAAATTTTCATCAACATCTGGTAAGACTCTTGTTTTAATTTCTTTTAAAGTCACATGGAACGTAACCTTTTTACCGGCTAAATCTTTTACGTAATCATCAGGAAATTGTAAATCCAATTCTTTTTCTTCATCAACTTTCATTCCTAAAACGCCTTCTTCAAAACCAGGAATAAATGTATGAGAACCAATTTCTAATGGGAAGTTTTCGCCACTTCCGCCTTCTAATTCTTCGCCATCAACAAATCCTTTAAAATCGATTACAGCAGTATCGCCACTTTCGACTTCGCCGTCTTCTTTTACTCTTATTTCAGCGAATTGTTCTCTTAAATGTTCAATTTCCGTTTGGACCTCTTCTTTTGAAACTTTTACTTTTTCTTTTTTTACTTTTAAATCTTTATAATTTCCTAATTTTACTTCTGGTTTTCCAGTAATAGTAATTTCAAAAGTTACAGAATCTTTATCAATAGCTGGAATATCAACATTTGGTTCAATAATAGGTGTAATCTTACTATCTTTTAAAGCTTTACTATAAGCATCATTTACACAATTATCAACTGCATCCATATATAAAGATTCGATCCCAAATTTTTCTAAATAAATATTTTTTGGAACAGAGCCTTTTCTAAAGCCATCTACTTTAACTTCTTTAACACGTTTTTTAAAGGCTTTATCTAAAGCTTTTTGCCATTCTTCTCCTTCTACTTTTATTGTAATTTTTTCGATATTTTTTGCCATTTAAATAGCTCCTTTCACATAACGTATATTATAACTTGTTCTATAAAGAAATGCAAACGCTTTTTCTAGGATTTTTTATTTTTAAGTTTTTCAGCCACTTCGTCATATATTTTATAAAGATATTGGACATGATTTTCTAAAAAGAAATAATGGAGAATATAAAATATTACAAAAACTAGTAAAATAAATAATATTGGTAAAAAGATATAAGAAACCATCCCCAATGCTAGAAAAAGTATGGCAAATAAGGCGAAAAAGAAAGTAACAAGCAGGTGTATCAATCTTTCATGTTGAAAAAAAGCAATTTTTGTTTGCAGTTCTTCTAAATCAGAACTCGTTATCTGACTTTTCTTTTTCTTCTCCAGTTCCTTCACATAATTCAGTAAATATTTTTTCATTATTTCCTCCTTTTTTTTCTATGCGACTTAAAATAAATGAAATTCCTAATGCAAGTAAAATAATCCCCCAGCCTACTTTGCTTATTTCATTAATGATATGATTTACAAAAGCAGGAGCCTGGTTAATTTCAATCATAAATTTCTCTTTAACAATTGTATTTAAAAGTATTTCGATCAGAATAAAAACAAAAGCATATAAAAACATTCCAATTTTAAAATAATAAGCTCTTTTGCCTCGATTTATGATCCACAAAAGGAAAAGAAAGAAAATTAATATTCCAATCAAAATAAAGATGAACGAAATATCTGTAATAAGCTTAATTATTTTCTTTGTTTCTTGTAAAGAAATACCATTTATCAAAAAAGTTTCTTCCGTAGAACTATTTTCGATTATTTCTTTCGCCGTTGGAAAAAAATCTAAAATATTCTCAGCATACTGCTCGGCATATGAATAAATCTTTGTCTCTTCTTCTTCACTTAAAGAGAAACCGATTCCTTTTAAAGCTTCTTTTACTACAGGCATATTCTTTGAAACTAAATTTTCGACATCTTCTTTTTGCAAAGTAAAGGCTTCTTTTTCATAGATTATATAATTAATTGCATCATTTAAATATTTCGCTGCAAAAGCTTTTGTGACTTCGCTATTTAAAACCGTTTTTAAAGTATCTTCAGGAATCTGAATCGCTTTAAAATATTCTTTGATTTTTTTTATAAATGCATTATTGGATTCTAAAAGAAAGGTTAAATCCGAATTTTTTAAATAGGTATTTATACTTTGTTCGGTTAAATTCATTTTTATTTCGATGCAAAGTGTGCCAAAACAAGCAAGTAAAGTACACAAAAAAACTAATAAATATGAAAATATTTTCTTCATCTTTTTCCCTCTAATAAGATTATATCAAAATTTATAGTCAACTGCAAAATATATAAAAAAGAAGCAAAGTACTTCTATCTATTTACCATTAAATTATTTAACTCAACTTAAATTTATATTAGCTATTACATTATATACATCTATTCCTGATATTTTTTAATTTATCCTCATCTAATTCATTTACCATTTTTTACATTATTTTATCAACTATTAAAATATTCAAAACAAGAAAAACTATTTCTAAAGCTATTTAAGTCAATCCATCTCGCTGGTTCACTAAGCATTTCTAAGCGAATATGAGTTCTTGTTGGTTCTTGCCATTTGAGAATTAAATCTTGGCACTGTATAAAAGGATTCATAATTTCTAACTTAACAAAATCTGAAATAGTCTCTGCATTTTCTATATTATACCCAGTCGTTTAATATATTTATTAAGATTTGGATAGTTATTAAATTATGATATGTAACCCCTTTTTTTCAGTAAATAATTATAAGTTTTAAAAGACGTTTTTGTTCCTAAAAGATCTAAAAACAACTTCTAAACTACAACTTCATTCTCTATAGCTTTTAGAAAACAAAAAAGCATTTATATAATCACATCCTTTTAAAATTGTTGTAGTACAAATAGTGAAATTGTGCCCTTTTTTCTATTAAACTATCTCGATACACTTTTAACGCTTTTTTATATTTTGCTCCTAAATATCCAATTTGGAATTTTCCTTTACTATCTAATGTCCCTAACATAAAATCAACTACTAAAAATTATTTTTTTAAACTTACTCTATTTAAAACTCTAAATCTTTATTTTCTATTAATAAATGAATTGCTCTTACTACTTCTTCATCATAATCTATAACTTTACCACTTGGCAAACAAATCATTTTTTGAATATTTAGCTTACTTACAAACTCTGGATTATGAGATACAACAAGCATAGTACCAGGATATTCTAAAAAGGTTTGAGCCATAATCTCTTGAGTTTCAGGATCCAAATGATTTGTGGGCTCATCAAGAACTAAAAAATTTGCCTTTTCTAAAGCTAATTTAGCTAACGCAATCCGACTTCGTTCTCCCGGAGATAATATCGAAACTTTTTTAAAAATATCATCACCAAAAAACAAAAATTTTCCCAATACCCCTCTTAAAAAAGTCAAATCTTTTGTTAAAAATTGTTCCACTATAGTTTTATTTTCATCTAATTGTTCGTGTTCTTGAGCATAATATCCAATAGAAACATTTTTTCCAAGAACGATTTTGCCCTCAATAGGTTTCAAGTTCCCGACAATTAATTTCAATAAAGTGGATTTGCCAATACCATTTTCCCCAACAATTAAATATCTTTCTCCTCGAAGCATTTGAAAAGAAAGATCATCATAAAGTAAATTATCTTCATTATATCCAAAAGTAATATGATCGATAGTTAAAGGATAAAAATCTCCTTTCTCTTTAATTTCTAACTGAAATTTTGTTTCTTTATATTTTTTTTCTAAAATCACTTTATTTTTTTCGATTTTAGCAAGTTTTTTTTGTCGATCTTTAGCAATATTTGCTTTCTTTTCGTTTCCTCTAATATATTTAGCTATAATTCTTTTTAATTTTTCTTCTTCTCTTTCTTGCTTTTCTAGCAATCGGACTTTAGCATTTTTTTCTTCTTCTTTACGTCTTTTAAATTTGGAAAAACTACCATTAAATAATTCCATTTGATGAGTCAATTTATTAAGATAAAGAGTTTTATTTGTTACTTCATTTAAAAAAGTAAGATCATGAGAAATAACTAAAATAGTTCCACAATAATTTTTTAAATAATTCATGACATAATTTTTACTTTCGGCATCTAAATGGTTAGTAGGTTCATCAAGTAAGATTAAATCTGGTTTACTATATAGAAGATGTGCAAAAGCTACTTTACTTTTTTCACCACCAGATAAATTTTTTAAAGGCTCATCTAATAAATCAAAAATCTGCAATCCTTGAACTATTTCTAAAAGCGTTTCCTCAGCCCGAAAAGGTTCATAAAAATCAATCAAGCTTTGAATTTGACCAGCTTTTTTTAAATAAAATTTACTCTCTTTCTCGTTTTCAATACACGCATTTTCATATGCCTTTTTTAAATCATTTTCTAATTTTTTCAAAGGTCTCCCAGTTTCCAAATACTCTAAAACCGTAGAATCCATATACAAAAATTCATCTTTCAAAACTTGAGGCAAATAAGCGAATCTTGTATGTTCAGGAATTCTGATTTTGCCGTAATCCGGTTCCAAATCTTTTAAAATCAAATGAAATAAAGTGCTTTTTCCCGCGCCATTTACTCCTACTAATCCAACGTGATCATTTCTATTTATATGAACTGTTGCATCTTGAAAAATAGGTTGTAATCCATAAGAAAAATCTAAATGCTCAATATCCATAACTATCACATCCAGTATACCTATTGTATCTTGAATCCTCCAAAAAGAAAAGAAGGATTTTTTACTAAACAGGAGTCATAGTAATACGAAAAGATATTTTGTCATGAGCTGCTCCATTTCTCGTAGACGTCCCAAAGGTAAAAATGCCACACTCCATTCCATTAGTATACATAGAACTTCTTGCCTGCCAAGCACTTTCAACATAAAGATTTCCTCCTCCATCAGCATACCAACTTCCATGTATTCGAAGATTTAAAGGATTAGTATCATCTAATCCAAAAGGCCCCATTTCGCCAGTTGCATCGCCTAAGATTCTACTTTGCCAATTTTCTCTTATTAAAGAATAAACATATTTTTCATAATATTTTGTATCTGGAAAATTCACACCAGTTGTAAGTTCTTTTAAATTGGAAGTATCATTATCACAGCTTGGACAGCCGAATGTTCCATTAAATCCTGAGTTATACTTGCTATTTCGCCCACTCATTGGTTTACCGTTTTGATCTATCATAACTCCCATCACATATTCCCAAGCTCCACCACTCATATCATAAATTCCTGTAATATTCCCAGTTGTACTTGCTAAGCCACTGTTTGGATAAGCTGTATTACAAGACCCATCATTACAATACTTATTACATTCTTCATTCTCACCAGTATAACCACAGGTCGGTTCAATATTTCCTTGATACCCTGTTATATAATCAGAATTATTATTGATTCTCACACTTGTCGAACTTCCGTAGGCACTATGCCCTAAATAAGCTACTGCTCCCCACTCTGAATTCTTCATCATATGACTATCTAAATTTCTTTGATAATTATATGAACTATAAAATGCATTCGCTATTTGTATACTTCGCCACGAAATAACATTTGGCTTTATGATTACTTTACTTGAATCGTTGACATTTTGCTGGGCCTCGGCTACGCTCGTTGCTCCATCATAGCCTGTTTCAAATTTACCGACCCAGAATCCGGTTGATGGGATACTTATAAATGCTGGATGAGTCATGTAGTCTCCAACTTGACAATTTCCACTCGCTCCACTTTCCATGGGTGTGGTACATTCACTTTCTTTTTCATCACTTGTATTATAATCTCCAAAAATCAAAGGAATCTCATGTACTTTACTTTCGTCAATAGCTGTTAAACTATCATAGTTTCCTAAATCCCATAACTGATATCGGTATTTGGGTATCCACACAAAATAGCTTTCTATTTGCTCTTCTGGTATGATTTCATTATCTTCATAACTTTTATTTGTAAAATCGACATATCGTAGTAATCCTTCATTATTTACAACTATACCTGTGCTTATTTTTTTTATCTCTTCTTCCTCTAAAGCCCGATTATATATTTGAACTTGTTTGACATCTATATTCGAAAATTTAGTATGAATTCCATCAGATTGTGGATTTGCTCCTACAAAAATCGGCACTCTTGATATTACATATGAACTAGAAACAGTAGCAGAAGATGCTAAATTCCCATCAACATATATTTCAAATGTATTAGACTTCAATCTTAAAGTAACTGAATAATATTTATTGAAATCTAAATTTATTCCTGTATAACTAGTAACATAGCTTTTATTATTAGAATCATAAACACTAGCGCGCAACTCTCTATTAGAAGTAACGGATATTCCTACACCTGAATTTTCCCAGTTTCCTATAACATCAATATTTTCTTCACCTATTGATTGTAACGAAAAAATAAGAGAAATGGAAATTCCATTTGAAAAATCATAATTTTCTAATCCTAAATTTATATAATCATCTATTCCATCAAAAGAAACGTACCCCTCTTCTTTTGTTGCTCCTACTACTTTTCCCTCACTATTTAATGTGTCATATTGGTCATCTAAAATGACAGAGTTCGCCCAGTTTTTATTCGCATAACTATACCATTCACTTTCTAAATTAGCTTTTTTAACTGTTCCATTTTCTTCGATTGTTACTGGAACTAATCCATCTTTTAGTACTGGGTCTGTTCCATTTAAGATTCCTTCGGTATATGTAGTTGTAAAATAAAGTTCACATCTTGTTTTATATTCACTCATGTTATTTACGACTGGACTCCAACTTACACTATCCCAGTTAATATAAGCATCATTCGTGCAATTAGATCTCTCTCGATCATAATAGTATCCACTTTCTTTACTTGGAATTGTATTTGTTTGTTCATCCTCTAAATAAATGGCTAATTCTATATTTTCTTTTATAGAATACTCATTTATTTCCTTTTCTTTTTGAAGTAAACTTGTGAAACATACTGAGATGCACATAATTAATAAAAAAAGGATAAAACGCTTTTTCATTCTCTCACCTATTTCTATTATGGTTAATTAGGAGTCATTATACTCGTGACTTATTATGTCATATTCATTATATCATTTTTTCTTTTAAAAATTTAAAAAAAATTATCCTAGTCTCCCAGAATAATCTTATCATGATACCCCCCCCCCCATGTCAATTTACAATTGCTTGACAA
>CALVUM010000059.1 GCA_944363605.1 uncultured Bacilli bacterium | reverse complement strand
TTTCTTTGAGATTTTTTTTAGGTATTTCGCCACCCATGAATATAGCATGTTCTAATTTTTCCATTTCAATATTCGTTAAGAAATGTAAAAGCTTATTAACCAAAGGTCTTGCTTCTTCACTTCGCATAATGCTTTTAAACATGGCATCATTTAACATATTAATTTCTTGTATTTTTAAGTCCAATTTTCTCACCTCACTTTCTAAGTCAAGTTATAGCAAAAGAAAAATGAGAGGTCAAATTGCTGATTTACTAGTTTTTACAATAAAAAAAGAGCCAATTTTGAAAATTTGTCTAACCAAATTTCTTAATTGGATCTTTATATATTACAGATTTTTAAAATTGGTAGACTTTTTATTTTTTAGATTTTTGTGTTATAATCTCTTTTAGAGGTGATGAAAAATGAAATTTCCGGAAATAGGTACTTTATATATTTTTGTTTCAGAAGATAGGAAACGCTTGCTGTTTGCTGTAATTGAAAATAATTATAATGATTATACAACGACATTACAAGTTGTTGGAAGTGGACCAGATTTTGGCCGAACGATTCAGGTTTCTACAAGTTTAGTGTGTAAAAGTGAAGCGATAGGGATTTTGCCTTTAAAAAGAGACGTTGTTTTAGAAAACGGAATAGAATATATTAAAAACTATGAACCAAGAAGAGTTTAAAATTTAGAACCAAAAAGTTCTTTTTTTGTGTCAAAAAAATGTCAAAAAAGCGTATAGTAGAATTATAAAATAGAAAAAGATTTCGTTTACTTTTTGGAAAGAATAGACGAAGTTCAGATTTTTTGATATGCTTATTATAGTATAAACAATATGGGTGGTGGCATTATGAAATCATATTATTTAACGGATGCTGGTAAGGTACGAAGTCATAACGAAGATAGCGTAACTATTGTAAAAAATTCCAATGAAGAATATTTGCTATTGGTAGCAGATGGTATGGGTGGTCATCGAGCTGGCGAAGTGGCTTCTAGTTTAGCAGTGACACATTTTGGGAAACGTTTTTCTTCTTTGAGTAGTATAGGGAATTTAAAAGATGCTGTAAATTGGATAAATGATAATGTAAGTGAGATTAACAATTCTATTTTGGATTATGCAAAAAACCATCATGATTCAACTGGACTAGGGACAACATTAGTTTTAGCTTTAGTGACTCAAGAATTTTTAATATTTGGTAATATTGGAGATTCTTCCGGCTATGTTTTAAAAAACAAGAGATTACATAAAGTAACAAAAGATCATACATTAGTAAGTTTACTAGTAGAGGCTGGAGATTTAACGGAAGAAGAAGCAAAAAATCATCCCAAGAAAAATGTTTTAATGAAAGCTTTAGGAGCTGGCGAAAAAGTGGACATGGATATTTTTGATGTCGAACGAGATGTCGATGGCATCTTTTTATGCAGTGATGGTGTAACGAACATGTTAACAACGGAGCAAATAGAAAAAGTATTAGAAGAAGAATTAACAATTGAAGAAAAAGTGAAGAAAATTATTCGCAAATGCAATGCAAGAGGAGGGCAAGACAATATTTCTGTAGCCTTTTTAGATATGAAAAGTGGGTGTGAACAATGATCATGAAGGGGCAAAAGATTAGTGATCGATATCAGATCATTAAAGCGATTGGCGAAGGTGGTATGGCGAATGTTTATTTAGCATACGATACAATATTAGATAGAGATGTCGCAGTTAAAGTATTAAGAGGTGATTTAGCTAATGATGAAAAATTTGTTCGTAGATTTCAAAGAGAGGCTTTATCAGCAAGCAGTTTAACCCATCCAAACATTGTTGAAGTTTATGATGTTGGCGAGGATCATGACCAATACTACATTGTTATGGAATATGTTGAAGGAAGACATTTAAAAGATTTAATTAAAAAACGCGGGAAGCTTACATTAAGTGAAGTTATTGATATTATGCTCCAACTAACAGATGGAATGAGTGTTGCTCATGATTCTTATATTATTCATCGAGATATTAAGCCACAAAATATTATGATTCTTGAAAATGGCTTAGTAAAAATCATGGATTTTGGAATTGCAATGGCGATGAACTCAACCCAACTTACTCAAACCAATTCGGTAATGGGTAGCGTTCATTATTTACCACCAGAACAAGCAAACGGTAAAGGAAGTACTCTTCAAAGTGATATCTATTCTATGGGAATTGTTATGTATGAACTTTTAACAGGCAAACTTCCATATAAAGGAGATAATGCAGTTGAAATTGCCTTAAAACATTTAAAAGAACCGTTACCAAGTATTCGTGAGGAACTTCCTAACATTCCTCAAAGTGTCGAAAATATTATTATTAAAGCCACAGCTAAAAATCCCAAAAATCGATATACAGATGCGAGAGAAATGCATAATGATTTATTAACTTGTTTAGATGAATCTAGAGAAAATGAAGAAAAAATCAAATTACCATATAAAGAATTTTCTGAAGAAAACAAACCAAAGCAAGCAAAAAAAGAACCTGAGGAAGAAAAAGGAAAATCTAAAAAAGAGTCAAAACCAAAAGAAACAAAAAAAGAAAGTAGTGATGAAGTTTTGGCAAAACAAATAACCAAAAACGATTTGAAAAAGCAAAATAAATTATTAATTGTTTTAGCCTCTATTTTTACTTGTTTAATCGTCGCGATTACAACAATAGTTATCCTAATACCTGCTTTAACAACAAATCAAGAAATTAATGTTCCAGATGTGACAGGCTACACAGTTGAAGATGCCCTAAAGACTTTACAGGATGCGGGATTTACCGTAGCTAGTGAGCAGCAAAGTATTGCTTCGACAACTGTCGATTCAGGAAAAGTTGCCAGAACTTCTCCACTTGCTGGAACAAAAAGAACAAAAGGAACAGAAGTGACATTGTGGATAAGTTCGGGGGACCCTTCAATTACTCTTGAAAATTATGTAGGCAGAAATTATTTAGAAGTACAAGGAGCCCTAGAAGCATTAGGTGTCCATGTTATTGTAGAAAAAAGAACAGTAGATGGCGATAATGCGACGGAAAATATTGTTGTAGATCAATCTCCAAAAGAAGGAGAAAAAGTAGCGGAAGGAGATTACGTGACCCTTTATATTCCCGATGTTGATGTCTATCCAGACTTTACAAATGGAAGCTATACCTATGACGATGTTGTTGATTATTTAAAGAAATATAATGTAACAGTTAATAAAGCTGAACAAGAAGATAATACGCATACTCCAGGGATTGTCATTGCCCAAAGTAGAGAAAAAGGAACTCGGATTGTTAATGGGGCCTCAATTACCGTTACAGTAGCAGTCGCTCCAAAAAGTGGTGAAGAAGGTCCAGCAACCGGGGACACATGTGAAGAAAGTGGCTTATGTTAAAAGGAATTATTATAAAAAATATTAGTAATACATACACGGTTTTAGTAGATAAACAACGAATAAATTGTACGCCAAGAGGAAAATTTCGAAACGAAAAGAAAACACCATTGGTGGGCGATGAATGCATAATCGATGAACAAAACAAATATATTTTAGAATTATTGCCAAGAAAAAATGAATTAAAAAGACCAAATGTCTGCAATGTAGACTTTTGCTTAATTGTAACTTCGATGAAAAGTCCTTCTTTCAACGCTTTATTACTAGATAAAGAAATATCGCTGTCTCTTCTTTCGAAAATCTCGCCAGTACTCTATTTTTCAAAAGTCGATTTATTAACTAAAGAAGAACAAAAAGAATATTTTCTTATAAAAAAAATGTATCAAAATATTGGCTTTTCCGTTTTTGATGAACAAAGTTTGAACGAGCTATGTGCTTTTTTACAAGCTAAAATTGTGGTTTTAACAGGGCAAACCGGGGCAGGAAAAAGCACTTTAATAAAAAAATTAGCTCCAGAATTAAATATCAAAACAAATGAAATTTCTAAAGCTTTAAATCGTGGAAAACACACGACTAGACATACAGAGATTTATGATGTGCTAGGTATTTGGTTCTGTGATACTCCAGGGTTTTCCAGTTTGAATTTAACTGAATATCCAAAAGAAGAAATCAAAAATTCTTTTAAAGAGTTTCAAAAATATACTTGTAAATTCCGAGATTGCATGCATATAAAAGAACAAAATTGTGCCGTTAAAGAAGCTTTAGAAAAAGGTTTGATTAATGAAAGTCGTTATGAAAGCTACAAAAAAATGCTAAGTGAGGTAGAAAAATGAAAGTATCTGTTTCGTATTTAAAAAGTGCTTTTTCAAAAGAAGAAACTTTAGAAAAAATCGAAAAATCGAAAGCTGATTTTATTCATGTTGATCTAATGGATGGTATTTTTGTTGAAAAAAATAATTTGGATGTAAAAGAAACAATTTCCCTTTTAAAAAAACATCAAAAG
Source organism: uncultured Bacilli bacterium (assembly GCA_944363605.1). Lineage (GTDB taxonomy): Bacteria > Bacillota_I > Bacilli_A > RF39 > UBA660 > Ventrenecus. The sequence goes on along the minus strand of CALVUM010000059.1, from coordinate 16,938 downwards.
CCCTTAGATATACATTTAATGGTTGAAAATCCTTTAAAAGTTATTGAAGAATTGGAATGTTTAAAGCCAAAAACGATCACATTGCATATAGAGAGTAAAGATGTGGAAGAAAATTTAAAAAGCCTAACAAACAAGAAAATCCAAAAAGGCCTAGCGATTAATCCTGAAACGGATCTTTCCTTATTGTTTCCTTATTTAAAGGAAATTGATCAAGTACTCATTATGAGTGTTCATCCAGGAAAAGGAGGGCAAAGTTTTCTTTCGGATACTATCCAAAAAGTAAGAGAATTATATAATATCCGACAAGAAAAAAAACTAACTTTTCAAATTGCCATTGATGGTGGTATAAATGAAGAAACAGCATCTTTAGTAAAAGATTATGTCGATATCCTTACGAGCGGTTCCTATATATGCATGAGTGAAAATTTTGAGGAAAAAATAGTAAAATTAAAACAGATTGATAAATAGATTCAATCTGTTTTTAAATAAAAAAGAATGGTAAACATTCATTAAGCCATTTTTTTTGCTTCACGAGCACTTATAATTACTTTTTCTCCATTAATCGTCTTCTTTTGTAAATTTACTTTTTGACGTCTTTTCGTTGCATTCATTGCTTTACTTCTTGAATTAACAGTTAAAGGTTTTTTGGTTGTTACTTTTCTTGCCATTATATTCACCTCCGCATTTCTTTTCTTAAGAAATTTTAACAAAATATTACTCATAAGTCAATTAGAAAAGATGAGTTGTCAATATTTTCTTTTTTTGATAAGATAACAAAATGTGGAGAGAAAATATGAATTTAGAAAATTATAAAAAAGTATATTGGGAAATCGAAAAAGAAATTCTTGAAACCAAAAAGAAAATGTTACTTTATCTTGAAAAATCAGGAATTTGTAGTACATTGGCTCTATTGTCTGGAATATCAGGAACTGAATGGATGTCTCTCCCTTTAAACTTGAGTATATTGCAATTTCCTGAAACGTGGAGTATGATCTGTTCTTTATTAATAGGTGGAGTAGCTTATGATAGTTTAAAAGAAATAATTACATTAAAAGTAAAAAGCAAGTTTTTAAAATTTGATAAACAAGAACTTTTTTTAGAAACAGAAGTTCACGAATATTTGCTAGAACAAGAACAAAAGCTTATTAAAGATTTATCAGAACTTTTTCTAGAGATGAAACTTACCTTTTTAGAAGAAATAGAAGCAGTCTATGTATTCATGCTAAAAGGAGGCTATTTATCCTTTGCTCATCATTGGCATTTACAAAACGAAACCGACATTCATTATTCTCAATTAATCACTTCGATAATTAGAGGAACCGGCTGTTGCCGAAATATTGCGGATCTGCTTGCGAATATCGAAAAAAATTTAAATTTTGATGTATCAAAAACTTATATGAGCTTTAAAAGCGCTAAAGAAGACGAACCATATCTTTCTAGTGAAGTATCCTTTTCTGATTGGTATCAGGAATTAGGTTTGGATATTTCTAAAGTCCCTTATTTAAAAGAAAAAACTCAAGAAAAAGGACCTCCAATAAAATTTTCAAAATATGACCTTTTTCTTGTTAAAACCAAAAAAATTCCCAATCATGTAATTGTAACAACGAAACATCAAGGCATTGTCACGCACTTTGATCCTACCAATGATATCTATTTACAAACTGGACCAGGCAATACTGTTAAAAGATATAATGAAACGAAAAATATGAAAGTTTTTAATCCAGACTTTTCGCAAAGATATGGAAATTTTCCTAATCCTTCTCAAAAAGAGCTATATGATATATTTAACTCATTTTATCGAAAATGTTTTTATGACTACGAGAAAGTTTTTCAAAAATTTTATAAAGACCATCAAGAAACATACTGGCAAATAAAAAAATGTAGTGATGAAATATTCCGCATTCGAACAAAACAGAAATAAAAAATTAGATAAAAGAATTTGATTCTACAAATAGAAAATCTGTCGATGTATTAAAGGTATCAATCGCAAATAAGCCTATTATTAATTTATCTATGAATAAGGTACATAATTTCTTGCAAACTTTGCTTTTTGATTGTATAGTAAGAACCATAAAGTTGAAAAATTTATATTTTAAAGTAAGGAGGAAAAATAATGAAAAAAACAAGCGTTGTAGTAACAGAAAAAGATAGTTTTGAAGTAAAATTTCTTATTAATAATACCGGATATATAATATCTACAACTGGAAAAAGTGGATTGTTAGATATGAAAAATAATAAGATTATTGGAAAGATGGATAATTATTATACTATTTATAATAAACATCGTGGTTTTTATTATCAAGAAAAAGAAATAAAAGATCAAAAACATAATAAGGTAGAAGTGAAAAAAACAGTGAGGATTTATGATACTCAAGAAGAAAAAATGATTGTTGATGGTTGGGAAGTGGTAAAACAATTTGCTAATGACTATGAACTTACAGCAGTTAAATCCCCAAGAGATGGGAAAATTCATCTATTTGATAGAAATGCTTGTAGACAAAACTATAATATATTTAATATGGCTTTAGATGATGCTGAATTACTTTCTCGCGAAAATGGGGAGATATATTTGGCTGTAACAATAAATGGAGAAAAGGGAATTTATTGTTTTTGTCAATTTGATAAAAAATCTGAGCTAATAACACCTATAGAATTTGATGATATTCAAAAATTTCCAAATATAATTGTTTGCACTAAAAAACAGAAAAAATGTTTTATTTATGATAATAAAAATGACGAAATAAGTCAGGAATTTGATGAAATTGTATTTGATGAAAAAAATAAAAATATTATATATTGTAAAAAAGATAAGAGAATATATGTCTATAATACGGATTTAAGAGAATTATTATTAGATGAAGAATGTGACGAAGTTAAATGTCTTTGTTCTAGAAGTGAACGAGGACTAATGTACCCAGATAATGAATTTTACTTTACTATTACCAAAAACAATTTAAAAGGATTACAGGAAATTAAAAGAAATTGCTGGAATCATAAAGTAATTAAGGAAAAAAGAGAATTATTACCTCCAGAATATGACGATATAGAACATGGTCGAGGCGTATTTTATCTTAAAAAAGGTGGTAAAACAGGATTATTCAAAGATTTTGGGAAAAATGGAATGATTGTCGAGGCAAATTCTGATAGGATAGTAGATTTAGGACAGGATATGTATGCTTTTTATAATGGAGATAGATGTGATATTTATAGAATTGTTGGAAATAAACTAAATAGACTTATAAATAATTGTCAACTTATTTCCTCACAAGAACATGGGTATATTTTTGAACAACATAATTTGTACGGTATATTACGTCGGAGATTAGCTAAGTCTTATTCTAGTAATAAAGATATAGTATCTAATCTTTATGAAAATATTCGCTACTTAGATGAAGGATACTATGAAGTAGAAAGAAATGGCAAAAAAGGTGTAAATGTAAATTATCGCGTTCAAGATATTATACCAACAGAATACGATACAATTAATATAAAATTTTATAAGAATAAATTGTACAATGAATTTGTTTATTTTGCATTAGGAAAAAAAGATTTAGGTTTTGCACTAGCTAAAAAAGAACACTGGGATTATGGAGATAACGATGTGAAATTTCTGGGTTCTCAAATGTATGAAGAAATAAATCTTTTCGAAGACATTATAACATTAAGAACAAAAGAGGATCTTTTACTATATGATTATGATGAAAAATTGTTGAAAAAATTTCCAGCTTCTTCTCAAATATCCGTGATATATAGAAGACCTGATAGCGTCCTTGATAAGAAACCAATATATATCATAGATGGCACATACTATTATTATAAAGATGGAAATTTTAAAGAAGTGCTTGTTGAAGAAAATGAGTATTATGTTACAACTTATGAAACGGAAACAGACACATTTGAAATAAAGACACTTAACAAAGTAGAACATGATAGTTTTTGTAAAATTATCGATTCACAAGAAGAAGTTGTTGCTGAACAATTATTAAAAGATATCTTTGAAAATAACGGAAATGAAATAAGACAACAATATAGCTCTTTAGCATTAAATAGAAAACCAAAAACAAATCAGATCTAGTAGGCTACTATGCTTGCTAGATATTTTTTATCATTTTAAAACAAGTAAATAATAGCTATGATAAAGTTTTAAATATACAAAAAAACAAAGAATAATTGTCAACTTTTTCAAGTAACTAGAATTTTTCAAAAAATCTTGTTATACTTATTTAGGTAAGGTGGGTGAGGCACATGTTTGTACCGATAAAAGTTACAACAGATTATTCGTTAATGAAGAGCCTGATTAAAATACCCGATCTTATTCTTTTTTTAGAAAAAAACAAGATAAATACATGTGGAATATGCGATGAAAATTTATTCGGAGTAATGGAATTTTATGACAGTTGTATGGCACATAATATTACCCCACTTATCGGCTTAGAAGTAAAACTGGATACAAATACTTTTTATGTATATGCAAGAGGATACAATGGCTATCAAACCTTACTTAAACTCCATACGAAAAAAGAAGAAAAAATATTATCAATATATGATTTAGAAACAAATGCAAAAGAGATAAATATTATCTTACCTTATCAAGAAATTCATATGTATAAAGAGTATTCTAAACTATTTGCCAATCTATATATTGGATATACAACGGAATATGAAAAAAACAACGCCTTAATTGTTACGAAAAATGTTTTGTTCTGTCCGGATTTTAAAATGTTTTTAAAAAAAGATAGCCTATATTTAAATATGCTTCTTGCTATTGATACAAATAATAGTTATGCAACAATAGAAAAAAAAGATTATGAAAAAAATGCCTTAGAATACTATCAAGAAAAAATGGAAATAGATGAAGTAATGGAAGAGTTTATTCGCACTTCCAAAGTAATTATTCCAAAAGATAGGCGGTATATTCCTAAATATTTGACTAATCAAGATTCTTTTGAATTCTTAAAAGCCTTAGCTTATAAAGGGTTAAAAAAAAGATTCTCTGGTAAAGTTTTAGAAAATTATGAAAGTCGTTTAAAATATGAACTTTCTGTTATTGAAAAAATGGGATTTGCTGATTATTTTTTAATTGTTTATGATTATGTTTTTTATGCGAAAAAAAATAAAATTTTAGTAGGCGCGGGAAGAGGAAGTGCTGTCGGATCATTAGTAAGTTATTGTTTGGGAATTACCGATGTGAATCCGTTAGAATATCATTTATTATTTGAAAGATTTTTAAATCCAGAACGAATAACTATGCCTGATATCGATATTGATTTTGAAGAAAGTAAACGGGATCAAGTTGTAACTTACGTAAAGAATCGTTATGGGAAAGAAAATGTCGCGAATATCATGACCTTTGGGACCTTAAAAAGTAAACTTGTCTTGCGAAGTGTTGGAAAATGTTTAGAAATCCATCCAACCGTTTTAGATTCTTTTGTAAATCACATTGATGCAAAACTAGATTTAAAAGAAAATTTGCAAAACAAAGATGTCATTTATTTAATAAATACGCAAGAAAGTTTAAAAAAATTAGTTCAAATTTCTTTAAAATTAGAAGGATTAAAAAAACATATTTCAACTCATGCTGCAGGAGTAGTCATTTCGAGTGTTCCTTTAGATACTGTTATTCCTATTCATTATAATGGAAATGAGTTACTTACTGGGGTTACAATGAATTATTTAGAGGAATTAGGTCTTTTAAAAATGGACTTTTTAGCCCTCAGAAATCTAACGATCATCGCGAATATTTTAAAACTCATCAAAGAAAATTCAAATGTTGAAGTAGATTTAAATAAAATAGAATTAAATGATCCTAAAGTATTAGAAGTATTTACGAATGCTGACACAGTTGGAGTTTTTCAATTCGAGAGTGAAGGAATGAAAAACTTTTTAAGAAAATTAAAACCAACTAGCTTTTTAGATATTGTCTCAGCTATAGCTTTATATCGTCCAGGACCAATGGAAAATATTGATTCTTTTATTAGAAGAAAAGAAGGAAAAGAAAGAATTACCTATTTGCATCCGGATTTGGAACCGATTTTAAAAGAAACATATGGTATCATTGTTTATCAAGAGCAAATTATGCAAATTTTGGTCAAAATAGGGGGCTTTACTTTTGCGCAAGCAGACACGATAAGAAGAGCGATGAGTAAAAAGAAACGGGATATCATTGTAAGTGGTGAAGAAATGTTCTTAAATCAAGCTGAGAAGAGAGGATATGATAAAAAAATTGCGAAAGAAATCTATGATTTGATTTTGAAATTTGCAAATTATGGATTCAATAAATCGCATTCTGTATCTTACGCTTTAATTGGGTATCAAATGGCTTATTTAAAATGTTATTATCCCGTATATTTTTTAGCCAATTTACTTAATATGAATGTGGATAGTAGCGCGAAAACAAAAGAGTATATTGCCTTAGCCAAACGAAAAGAAATAACGGTTTTACCACCGATGATTAATGAAAGTGGTTTTGAATATAAAATTCTTGGAAATTCTCTTTTAATGCCTTTTACAGTGATTAAAAATTTAGGAATGGAATCAGTAAAGAATATATTAGAAGAACGAGAAAAAAATACGTTTACAGATTATTTAGATTTTGTTTCGAGAACATATGGTAAAAGTGTAAATAAAAAAACAATTGAAGCTTTAATTTTATCTGGGGCTCTCGATTCTTTTAATGAAAATCATAATACTTTAAGAGAAAATTTAGATGTTGCTTTAAATTATGCAATATTAAGAGGAGATTTAGATTCAAGCTTAGTAATGAAACCAGCTCTTGTAAAAAGACCCGAACTAACAAATGAAGAAAAAAGAAAAGAAGAATATGATTCTTTTGGCTTTTATATTAGCAATCATCCTGCAAGTAAGTATCTTGATGAATCCATTATGAAATTAGAAAATATCGAAAAATTTCATAATAAATATGTGAAAGTTGTTGGAATTTTAGAATATAAAAAAGAAATTTTGACCAAAACGAATACAAAAATGGCTTTTTTAACGGTAAGTGATGAGACAGCTTCTGCAAATTTCGTTGTTTTTGCTTCAGAAATGAAGGAGTTATCCGAATGCAAAATTGGTGATGTCTTGTTAATATATGGCCGTGTAGCAAGAAGATATATGGAATATCAAATTAATGTCAATAAAATAGAAAAAATAAAAGAAGGAGTATAAGTATGGCAGAAGATGTAGTTAGATTTTTAGACAGTATTTCTTATAACGGAGATCGAGAAATTTTAAAAGATATCGAAATTGTTAAAGTTTTTTTACATAAAAATATCGAGACTTTTGAAGTGGTTATGAAAAACCCGCAAGTTTTACCTTATGATGTAGCAAAAAGTTTGTTTGAAGCTTGTAAAAATAAAATTCATCAAAAAGAAAATTGTTTTATTACGCTTCAATATGAACAAGAGACTGAGAAAGATTTAAATGAATATGTAGAGTCACTTTTAAAAGAAGTTGTAGAAAAAAAACCGTCTTTAGTAGGTGTTTTAGATACAATTCCTGTTTGTCAAAATAAAATTTGTAAAATTGGTGTTTCAAATCGTACTGTTGAAGAAGAAATGAAAAAAGAAACAAAGAAAATAGGAGAAATTTTAAAAAAATATGGCCTAGGAGAAGTATATTTTGAAATTACTTTTGATGAAGAATTGCAAAAAAGTATACAAGAGGAAATCCAAAAAGATAAAGAAGAACGAGAAGTCATCGAAGTTAAACCAAAAATTGAAGGAAATATTTTACTTGGAAAAGCTATTGATGGGGAACCAACTGTGATAAATAATATTATGGGGGATACAAAAAACGTTATTCTTGAAGCTTATATTTTTGGGATTGATACTTTAGAAAGAGAGAATATTAATATTATTACATTAAAAATTAGTGATAAAACGAATTCGATTTTAGCCAAAATTTTTAAACGAGATAAAAAAGAATATCAAGCCATTATGGGAAGTTTAAAACAAGGGTCTTGGTATCGAATTCAAGGAAATGTAGAATTTGATAATTTTGCCAAAGATTTAGTTTTAAGTATAAGAAATATGGAAAAAATAGATTCTAAAGATGATGTTATTAAAGATAACGCTGAAATTCCTCGAGTTGAGTTACATACCCATACGATGATGAGCGCAATGGACGGGGTAATTGATGCCAAATCTTTAGTGAAACACGCAGCTAAAATGGGGCAAAAAGCGATTGCGGTTACAGATCATAACTGTGTTCAAGCATTCCCAGATTTATATCATGCGGTGTGCGATATAAATAAAGGAAAAGAAGGCGATGATCGCTTTAAAGTTTTGTATGGAGCCGAGATGAACATAGTAAATAACGATGTCGATATTATCTTTAACCCACGTGAATATAATTTGCTTACGGATACTTATGTTGTGTTTGATACCGAGACTACTGGTTTTTACGCAGGAAGTGACCAAATGATTGAAATTGGGGCGGTAAAAATTAAAGACGGAAAAATTATTGATCGTTTTGATGAATTAATCGATCCACATCGACCACTACCTAAAAAGATCACAGAACTAACATTTATTACCGATGAGATGTTAGAAGGAAAAGATAATGAAGAGAATGTAACGAAAAGATTCTTAGAGTGGGCGGAAGACTATCCAATGGTCGCGCATAATGCGAAGTTCGATATTTCTTTTATGCGGGCTGCTTGTAACAAATATGGTTTTGGGGAATTTAATAAATGTGTACTAGATACCATGAGTATCGCAAGAATGCTTCATCCGGATTGGCCAAATCATAAACTACAGACTCTTACTAAAAAATTAGATGTTCCTTGGGATGAAGATAAACATCACCGGGCGGATTATGATGCGGAAGGAACAGCTATCGCATTTTATAAAATGGCGAAATCCTTAGACGATCAAAATATTTCTACAACAACAGAGTTATTAAATAACATTGATACCGAATCTTTAGTTCGTTTTTCCTTCTCTTTTCACGCGACAATGATCGCCAAAAACCGAGAAGGATTAAAGAATCTTTTCAAAATTGTTTCGATTGCCAATACTAAATATCTATATAAAAATGAGCAACCAAAAATTCCAAGAAATGAAGTGGCTAGTTTACGGGACAATTTGCTTATTGGTTCAGGTTGTATCAATGGGGAAGTTTTTGATAAAGCAGGCAGTAAAGAAGATGAAGAGCTCGTAAACATGATGAGCTTTTATGACTATATCGAGGTTCAACCAATCAGTGCTTTTACCCATTTAATAGGACCGGAAGCCAAATTTCCTAATGTGTATGCCGCGGAGGAGTATTTAAAAAGAATTATTCGAGTAGCAAAAGAGGCGGGAAAACCTGTTGTTGCAACTGGAGACGTTCATAATTTAAAAAAAGAAGACAAGATTTATCGTGAAATTATTGTCAATCAAAAATTCAATGGTAAGCTACATCCTTTAAATAGAAGGGGTATAGAAGTACCGAATATGTATTTAAAAACAACTGAAGAAATGTTAACCGATTTTTCTTTCTTGCCAGAAGAAGAGGCTTATGAAATTGTCGTGGAAAACCCAAATAAAATAAGAGAGATGTGTGAAGAGATTGAAGTAATTATTGATACGCCAAAACCATTTGCACCAAGAATTCCCAATTCTGTCGAGACTATGACCGGACTTGTTTATGATAAGGCAAGAGAGCTTTATGGTGAACCTCTTCCGATCAATATTGAAGAACGGCTTGCTAAAGAACTTTATGGCGATGCTTTAATTAATGCTTGTAAAGCCGAAAAAGAAAGTGAAGCGGAAGCTTTCTTGCTCGTTCATGAAACGATTTTACAAGGAAAAAATGCGGTTATCGAAATGGTTAAAAAGCATTTAGAAGAGGAAGTGTCTGATGAAGAAAAACAGGCTTTAGCTGAAAAAAAATTGGGTGGAATTATCGGAGCTAATTATGATGTGATTTATTTAATTGCTCAAAAATTAGTAAAACATTCGAATGACGAAGGTTTCTTAGTTGGATCTCGTGGTTCTGTTGGTTCTTCTTTTGTCGCGAATATGATGGGAATTACGGAAGTAAATAGTTTGGAAGCTCATTATCGTTGTCCAAAATGCAAATATAGTACATTTGTAGATGATAAAGGAGCTCCTTTAGGCCAAACTTATTCTTGTGGTTTCGATTTGCCAGATAAGAAATGTCCGAAATGCGGGACTTCGATGCAAAAAGATGGCCATGATATTCCGTTTGCCACATTCCTTGGCTTTAACGCCGATAAAGTGCCCGATATTGACTTGAATTTTTCTGATTTAAATCAAGCAAGTGCTCATGAATATACGAAAGTTTTATTCGGTGTCGATAATGTATATCGGGCAGGAACAATTGGTACGGTTGCCGAGAAAACGGCCTATGGGTATGTCAGAGGTTATTGTGAAAATAAAAATATTATCATGCGTAATATTGAGATTGAACGTTTAGCAATAGGCTGCACGGGATGTAAACGAACTACTGGACAGCACCCTGGAGGTATCGTCGTTATTCCAGACTATATGGAAGTGTTTGATTTTACTCCTTTTCAATATCCGGCAGAAGATCCGACAAGTGCTTGGCGAACAACACATTTTGATTATCATGCAATCGATGCCGATGTTTTAAAATTAGATATTTTAGGTCATACGGATCCAACCCAGCTCAGAATGATTCAAGAGCTTACCGGAGATGATGTCACGAAAGTACCTTTAGATGATAAAGGTGTTATGGCTCTTTTTACGGGAACGAAGTCTTTAGGCGTTACTAAAGAACAAATTATGTGTGATACGGGGACTCTTGGTGTTCCTGAATTTGGGACTCCATTTACGATTCAACTTGTTAAAGACGCTAAGCCAACGACTTTTGCCGAGCTTGTTAAAATTTCTGGACTTGCTCATGGAACAGATGTGTGGCTTAATAATGCTCAAGAACTCATTCAAAAAAATGTTTGTCCGTTTAAAGAAGTAATTGGGTGTCGGGATGACATCATGGTCGAATTAATGAAAAAAGGGGTTCCTGCTGGAAAAGCATTTAAAATTATGGAATTTGTTCGTAAAGGAAAAGCGAGTAAAGATCCAGCAACTTGGAATGAATATGCTGAAGAGCTAAGAAAATATAATGTTCCTGAGTGGTATATTAAATCTTGTCAAAAAATTAAATACATGTTTCCAAAAGCTCATGCGGCAGCTTATGTTACCAGTGCCTTTCGAATCGCTTGGTATAAAGTACATAAACCTTTAGTTTACTATGCAAGTTATTTTTCAACAAGATTTCAAGATTTTGATATTGACTCCATGGTCAAAGGCTATGATGCGATTCGTTCGAAAATGCTTGAGTTACAAAGTAAAGGCTATGATATGACGAATAAAGAGTCATCCTTATTAGAAACCTTAAAACTTGCTTTAGAAGCGACCGCAAGAGGCATCAAATTTAAAATGATTGATATTGAGAAAAGTGATGGAAATAATTTCATTATGGATGAGAGTGAGAATAGTTTAATCATGCCATTTCGTAGTCTTGATGGTCTAGGAGACTCGGTTGCTACAAAAATTATGGAAGAAAGAAAAGAAAAAGCATTTTATAGTATCGAAGATTTTCAAAATCGTGGTAAAGTAAATCAAACGACGGTTGACAAAATGCGTGTAATGGGGATCTTTGAAGGAATGCCTGAAACAAGTCAATTAAGTTTATTTTAGAAAGTAAGAAGGAAAATATATGTTTGAAGAAATAATTGCTTTAGAAATACAAGATCCAAAAACAGGGTTAATTAGTAAGACTTTTGTCAAAAATGCGGAAGAATACGGTGAAATTATGAATAATCAATATGTTCGTTCTTGCGTAATTGGGCAAGAAAAAGCTTACATGTATAGTGATATTCCACCAGAGTTTAGAAGATATGATTGCCCATATGTTTATCTAACTAAAGAAGAAAAAGCAGTTTTTGAACGAATGCTTATAGAAGAAACGGATGAACAAATAATGGAAGGGTCTTATAAAGGTAGCCTTAAACCACAGTTGTCAAAAAAAACTCTATTAGAATATGTCCGATTTTTGATTCAATTATGTAAGTATAAAATAAAAAAAGAAAAGTTTTATTATGGAGAACATACGGTTTGCATAGACGATAGAGACTTAGCTGTTTTTGAAGCTCAGTTTGAAGATCCATATGCCAATAAAATCACTAGAAAAATAAACTGAAATAATTTATAATATTAAGCAATGAAAAACAGAAAGAAGGAATTTAAATGGTAGGACTTTATGCTGAAGATGTTTATTGTTTAGGCTTGTTATATGTATACGAATATTCTGGTGGAATAGAGAAAATGGTTAAATTAGAGGATTTGGAAAAATTTTATAATGAAATAGTCCAAAATTTAGAGGATATGGGAGTGGATAGTGTATCTCCACGGGGGTATATATATCCATTTGATGAGTCCGTTTATTTTGTTTCACACGACCAAGATGGAAATGTATTCTATATTTTAAATCCAGGATTTAATAAAAATCGCGCGAGGGCAATGTATATTGGCTGTTTACCAGCAGAAGTAATCGTGGCATCGCAAAAAAATAATGCGTTAGCTAATTTAGGATTAATAAAAAATGAAGAAAAGAAAATTGTCCAAAATATGGAACGTAATGAAGGCCAAGTATTAAAAAGAACAAGAGATCCAGAAGAATAATCCTTTTCAGACCCGAAAAAAAATAATCTTGCTCTTCGTTTTTAATTATGCTAAAATACATATAGTTTTGATGTGAGGAGGTTTAACCTATGGCTAAAAATGAAAATAGACAATTTGTTGGTTTAAAGTGTTCTCGTTGCGGTAAATTAATTCGCCCGACAAGCAAAAATAAAAAGAACACTCCAGATAAATTAGAAGTTAACAAATATTGTCCAAATTGTCGTCAAGTAACAATTTTCAAAGAAACGAAATTAGGAAAATAATAAAGGAGGATTCTCATGAATATTAATATTAACGATATCAAAAATGGCATGACGATTATTCTAGATGGAAATCTTTGTCAAATTATGGAATTTCAACATGTAAAACCAGGTAAAGGTAGTGCTTTTGTCCGAATGAAAACCAAAAATTTGCGAACAGGTGCAGTAGTAGAAAATTCTTATAATACTAATATTAAAATTGAAAGAGCGCGTATTGATCGTATGCCAATGCAATATTTATACGCAAATGGTGACAACTTTGTTTTCATGAACACAGAAAGCTATGATCAAATAGAAGTTCCAGGCAATAAACTAGAACAAGAAAAGAAATTTTTAAAAGAAGGTTTAGAAATTCAATTAGAATATTATGAAGGAGAGCTTTTAGGAGTAAATTTACCGGAAAAAATTGAATTTGAAGTTGTAGAAACAGAACCTGCTGTTAAAGGAAATACTACGAATAATGCCATGAAAGATGCGAAAATTGAAACAGGGTATACTGTAAAGGTCCCTCTATTTATTAATCAAGGTGAAAAAATCATCATTTCAACAAGTGATGGAAAATATTCAAGTAGAGCATAAGCTAGTCAATATGGATTAGCTTTTTTTGTCAAATAAAAATTTTATTTAGAAAATTCCATAGCTTTTCTAAATAATTTTGGTATACTAAAAAAAGAAAGAAGGAAATGATATATGAAGTGGTTAAAAAAGAAAAATAGGCTATTTATCCTAGGATTGTTGATAATTTCTTTAATTCTTTTTCTTCCAATGTTTTTAAATCCATATCATGTAAATAATGATACTTACTATCATGTTGCGAATATTGATGTTTTAGTGAGAATGATTAAAGAAAATTTTTTTGATGGCTTTTTTGGGAAAATTGTTCCTTTAATAGGAAATAATTTTGGATATGGAACTCGGCTTTTTTATCCACCTCTTTCTCATACTTTACTTGCATACTTCACATATTTTTTAAGTTTTTTGTCTGTAGATTTATTGACATCCATGAAAATATTTCATTTCCTTGTGTTTCTTTCATCTGGTATTATTATGTTTTATTGTAGCGAGCGTTTTTTTCATAATAAAAAAATGAGTTTTATAGCCTCTTTAATTTATATGACAAGTTCTTATCATATAAGTGAAATTTATGTAAGAGATGCCCAAGCAGAAAGTTTGATTTTTCTTTTTCTCCCCCTGATACTAACTGGAGTTAAAGAGCTTTTAGAAGGAAATAAAAAAACTTTTTATCCCTTGTTTGTAATTGGCTATGTTGGAGGAATTTTATCTCATTTTACATTAATGATTTACTTTACCTTATTTTTAGGTATAGCCATGTTATTTTTTTCTAAAAAGATTTTCAAAAAAGAATTTATCATTCCTTTCTTAAAAGCTTGTGGACTAGTTTTTTTACTAACTGCCTTTTTCTTTGAACCATTATTTGAACATCAATTATTTGGTAATTATCGTGTTTATCAAAAATGGGTGATGTCATGGGGAATCCAACATACAGCTTTATGGGGATTTGAATATTTCGTTCCTTTTGATCGAGATGGCATTTTATTTTGTTTGAGTATAGTAACAATTATTCTTTTGGTCGCAGTTTTTAAATTTTTTAGAAAAAATCTTAAAGAAGACAAATATCGGCTTATCCTAATCTTTGGCATCATAAGTCTATGGTTATCTACCGTGTATTTTCCATGGATTTTAATGCCTTATACACTATTTATGATTCAATTTGGGTGGCGATTAGTTACATTTGTTATTCTAGCAGCTTCCTTTCTAGCTCCTTTAGCTATCAAAAATATAAAATCAAAAGTTTTATATTCTTTAATCGTTATGGGTTTAGTTTTATCAGGATTACTTTCCATTCACTTTGCAACGTCAAATACCGTAGATTTAAATAATATCGAATATGTTTATGGAATGGGATGGCAAAGAGAGTATTTGCCAGTTAAAGTAGAAGAAAATATGGAATATTTTAATTCGAGAAATGAAGAAATTCTTACAACAAATGAATTAGCTAAAATAACCATTTTAGAAAATCAAGTTCCTTATTTAAAGTTTACTATTGAAAGTGAAGAGGAAGTAGAAGTTGAATTCCCGCGAATTTTCTATTTTGGATATTCCTTGACCAATGAAGAAGGCACCTCTTATGAATTATGGGAGAATGAGCGTGGTTTTTTAGCTTCAAAAATTAAAAATGGCACTTATACTTTAGAATATAAAGGATCGCTTCCATACCGAATATGCCTATATATTTCATTAGGAACAGGAATAGCCTTAACACTATATTGCGGAATAAAGAAAATAAGAAGAAAGTAAAGCTTGAGTAAAAGGCTTTATTTTTTTAGATATAAAAAAAATTAAAACATGATATAATGAAGTAGATAGGACTGATTTAAATCAGTTGATAAAATTATATAAAGGAGAGTAGTAATGAAGTATCGTTGTAAAATATGCGGGTATATTTTTGATGAAGAGGTAGAAAAGAAAAAGTGGCAAGAAATACCAGATTCTTTTGTTTGTCCAATGTGTTTTGTTGAAAAAAAGATGTTTGCAGAATATAAAGAACCAGAAACAATCGAAGTGAAAGAAAGCAAAAGGATTTTTGAACATGCTGTTTTATTTGACGAGAAAAATTTAGGAGTAACTAAAGATGATGCTGTATGCATTGATTGTGGTATTTGTAAAACGACATGTTTAGAACGTTGTGGCTTAAATTTTGGCGAAGATACAGAAAAATGTTTAACTTGTGGTCAGTGCATCATGACTTGTCCGACTGGTGCTTTAAAACCTAGAAATGCCAAAGAGAGTATTTTAGAAGCAAAAAAAGAAGGTAAAACTTTAATCTGTTATACATCCCCTGCTACTAGAGTTTCAATAGGTGATGCTTTTGGTTATGAAGCTGGTGCTTTTTTACAAGAAGAGTTAGTTGGAGCATTAAGAGCTCTTGGATTTAACTATGTTTTAGATACGACTTTTGGAGCAGATTTAACAATTATGGAAGAAGCAACTGAATTAAAAAATCGTATTGAAAATAACGGAACCTTACCAATGTTTACGTCTTGTTGCCCAGCTTGGGTAAAATATGCTGAAACATTTTATCCTGAAATACTAGATCATATTTCAACTTGTAAAAGTCCAATTGGTATGCAAGGTATGATTGTAAAAGAATATTTTACGAAAAAAATGAATTTAGATAAGAAAAATGTTTTTACAGTAGCAATCACGCCATGTACCGCGAAAAAATTTGAAATCAAAAGAGAAGAAATTCATGGAACGGATGCAGTTATTACTGTTTCTGAATTAGCAAAATGGTTAAAAGAAGAAAAAATAAATGTAAAAAATGTCGAGAAAAGTTCCTTTGATTCTTTATTAGGAGAAGGAAGTGGTGGAGGAACCATTTTTGGAAATACTGGTGGAGTTTGTGAAGCAGCCTTAAGAACTTTATATTACCTTTTAACAGGAAATGATTTTAATGAAAAAACTCTTTCTTTTAAAAGTGTACGAGGTTATGAAAATGTAAAAGAAGCTACTATAAAAATTAAAGATAAAGAATTTAAAGTCGCCGTAGTACATAAAATGAGTGCAGCAAAAAAAATAATCGAAGATGTAAAAAATGGTATTAGCCCTTATCATTTTATTGAGATTATGAATTGTCAAGGTGGATGTATTGGTGGCGGTGGTGAACCGAAATATCCAGAAGGAATGGAAGCCATCGTAAAAGAAAAGAGAATTGCAAGCTTATATCAAAGAGATGAATCGAATCATGTTAAAGCAAGCTATCAAAATCCTGATATAAAAAAGATTTATCAAGAATTCTTAATAGAACCCAATAGTGAAATTGCCCATCATTATTTACATACAACCTACAAAGAAAGATAACCTATAAATAAATTTCTTTATATAGATAAGCAAAATAAAATAATAAAAAAAGAAAAATATTCGTCAAATTAATTTGTAGAATAAGAAAAGTGTATGATAAAATAAAACGCAAATTTCATGCACTTTTTTGTATGTAGAAAGTA
>CALVUM010000058.1 GCA_944363605.1 uncultured Bacilli bacterium | reverse complement strand
GGCAACCAAAAGTTCCGTTAAATCCTGAATTATAGATACTATTTCTTCCACTCATTGGTTTTCCATTTTGATCAAGTAATATTCCCATCACATATTCCCAGGAGCCTCCCGACATATCATAAATTCCACTGATATTTCCTGTAGTACTTGAGAGTATACTATTCGGATAAGCAGTATTACAACTTCCATCGTTACAATACACGTTACATTCTTCATTAGATGCTGTATAACCACATGTTGGGTCATCATTAGCTTGATATCCTGTTATATGACCATTATTGTTATTGATTCGCACACTTGTCGCACTTCCATAGGCACTGTGCTGTAAATAGGAAACTGCTCCCCATTCGGTGTTTTTCATCATATGACTTTCTAAATTTCTTTTGTAATCATAAGAAGTATAAAAAGCATTTGAAACTTGTATACCTCGCCAGCTATAGACATTGGGGTTAATAATTATTTTACTTGAATCGTTCACATTTTGTTCAGCTTCTGTTTTACTCGTTGCTCCATCATATCCTGTTTCAAATTTGCCGACCCAAAATCCGGTTGAAAGTATACTTATAAATGCCGGATGAGTCATGTAATCGCCAACTTGACAATTTCCAGATTCCCCAGAGAACATTGGCGTTGTACATTCGCCTTCTCTTTCATCTAAGGTTGTGTAATTTCCAAATATTATCGGGATTTCATGAACTTTACTTTCATCTATTTCTGTTAAACTATCATAGTTTCCTAAATCCCATAACTGATATCGATATCTTGGAATCCACACAAAATAACTTTCTATAGCTTCCTCTGATATTGTATCTCCAGCATTATATGTATTTGCTGTACTTTCATCTTTTAAAATAATTGCATTTGCCCAGTTTTTCTTTTCATAACTATACCATTCACTTTTGACATCCGCTTTCTTTACTGTTCCATCACTTTCTATCGTTACTGGTATCAACGGTTCTTCTAAAACAGGATCGGTTCCGTTTAATATAGACTCACTATATCGACTTTCAAAATACAAGGTACATTTCGTATTTCTTTCGGTCATATTTACTACTTTTACGGACCATTCTGTTTCATTAAATTCGACACTTGCTCCTTTAGTACAAGTTGTTTTTTCTTTGTCTATCACATAATCTTCGCCTTTCCTTGGCATCTTACTACTTATTTTATTATCTATATAAAAAGCGAAGTATAAATCTCCATTACTTCCGACAGTTCCTTCTATTACATTAAAATTTTCTTTTACTTCAAAACTTGCGAACGAAGTATAGAAAAATACGCCAGCTATTAATACTACACAGGCTATCGTAAATATACTTATTCCCATTTTTTTAAAATCTCTTTGCTTAAATTTTTCTAATTTCATGAGTTACCTCCACATCTATTATGAGTAATATTCCTGTAAATTACACTAGAATAAGATATATTTACTATCTATATCATTTTAAAACATTTTGTTTTTATTTTCAATAGAACATTTTGTTTTGGAATACAATCACTATGAGGTGAAAAAAATGTTACGATTAAAAGAACTTCGTGAAGATAGAGATCTAACTCAAAAAGAAGTTTCTAAAATAATTAACGTACCACAAGTTGCATACAGTTATTATGAAATAGGAAAAAGATTAATCAATTATTATGAATTAAGTAAACTTGCTGATTTTTATGGAACAAGTGTAGACTATATATTATATCGTACCGACATAAGAAATCCTTACCCCCAAGGCATTTTAAAAGACGAATTAGAAAAAAGCGAAAGAAGTTTTATTTAAATCAAATAAAAATTAAAGAATGACAAAATAGTGACATTCTTTTTTCTTTTTACAAAAAAAGATTACCCAAAGGCAATCTAATTATAAATATGCAAGTAATGTAAAGATTACTAATAAGCAAACTAACATTCCAGCAAAGAATTTCCAAATATATTTTAACCATTTCTTATATGGAATATTCATATAAGATAAGCCAAATAATAGGAAAACACTAAGTGGTGTAATAAATTGAACTAATCCATAAACTGTTGTATAAATAACAAGCATTAAATTTCCTTCAACACCACTAAATCCTGCAATATAAGGACTTACAGAATAAGCTAAATATCCAAAATCACTATTAAATATTGAGCCAATAAATGCTTGTAATGTTGCCACAAACGGATTAAATCCAGAAGCTAAATTACCAATCTCATTTAAAATTGTTGGAATAATTGGTACCCAATACAAGAAAATAAATGCCGTATAAGCTAATACTAAAAGCATGATTGGTCGAATAACTTTTTTAAATCCATCGCCAATATTAGAAATAAATTCACTAACACTCATTTTTAAAGCAATAGCAATTATAATCATTGCAAAAATAATTACCATAGAATAAGTAAATAAATACCAATTACCAAAAGCCGGAACTAACTCGGCGTTGAAGTTTGCAAGACTTCCGCCAAAAATGGCATTAAAAATTGCAAATTCATTTTCTCCGATACTAAGTCCCATAAACCATTCATGGAAATCATCAAATGCTGTAATTCCAAATACTTCAGTACCATTTAACGTACTACCCCATGTAATAAATCCAAGAATCATAAACACAAACAAAAGAACAAAAATAATCACTTGTAACCAAATTTTTGTGTTTTTCTTCTTAGGTTCTGGAACAGCAAACTTATCATCAAGTACTTTTACTTCTTCCTTACGATCTTTCTTTTCAAGAATCTTCTTAATATAAATAACATTAAAGAAACTAAATAAAATATAAGCAAGTAGTAAAACGCCAGCACGAACAATGATTTCGGTTGCAATAGAATACTCACCACCATACATACCAACATACTCAATAAATCCAATGAATCCTTCTGTTCCATAAGTAGCTCCTAAAACACCAACTAAAATAGAACCAAAAGTAATTGCAAATGAACTAATTTTATCCAAGCCAATTCTTCTTAAAATAGAAACTAAAAAAGGCATAAAGAATAAAAGTACATAGGTATTATTTAAGAATGAAGCAAGCAAAGCAATAATAAAAGAAATAACTAATGAAACAACAATTTCAATTCCTTTACAAGATTTAGCTATTCTAGAAACCAATGCTTTATAGCCTTCAGTCTTTGTCACTACACCATAGAACATCCCAATTAAAATTAGAAAACCAATTTGAATAGCATAATTTTGTATCGAATAAATAAATCCATAAATGATATGCACAATTCCAATTGGTGTAACTTCACCTTCGGTAAAAGTAGCGCTACTTCCAAATTGTCCATAAGGGATAAACCATGTCATAATAACAAGTAAAAGTAAAACTATTGAAACAACTTTTACTAAATCATGTTCCTTAAACAATTTCTTCATTTAAATCCTCCTCCAAAAAAATTATAGCACAAATACCTATAAAATAAAGTAAAACCATAATTTTTTTGATGAAAATTTTGTGAAATATATTTGAAAGCATTCAAAATTTTAATTCATTATAAAGCAAAAAAGACAGCTTAAACTATCTTAATTATCTTTATAATCATCTTTAGGTCGCATTAATGGAAATAAAACAATATCTTTAATATTTTCACTAGAGGTTAATAATTGAATTAAACGATCAATTCCCATTCCCCATCCACTAATAGGTGGCATACCATATTCCATTGCACTTATATAATCGTAATCCATAGGCATCGCTTCTTCATCACCAAGAGCTTTTAATCTTGCTTGTTCTTCCAATCTTCTTTCTTGTTCTTGAGGATCTACAAGCTCAGAATAAGCATTAATAATTTCGGCTCCATTAATGACAAGCTGAAAACGATCAGTTAAATTCGGATTTTCATCATTAGCACGTGCCAAAGGAGATAAACTAATAGGATGATCTACCAAAAAGATTGGATCCACCAAATTTGGTCTTGCAACTTTTTTATAAAGTTGATCGACTAAATTACCATATCCTAAATTTTCTAATGGAATTTCAGAATCAATTTCAATATTCATCTCTCGAATTTTCTTTAAAAGCATTTCTTTCGTATTTTCTTGATAAATATCAATATTTGCATATTTTAAAATAAGCTCTCTAAAACTTACACTTGGCCATTCCCCACTCAAATCAACCATTTTATCACCAACTTGTATACATAATGTACCAAAAAGTTTTTGAATAATACTTTGTAACATTTCTCTTAAAAAAACCATGTTATCTTTATAATTTAAGTAAGCTCCATAACCTTCAATCATTGTAAAATCCTGTAAGTGAGTAGTATCCATACCTTCATTCCGAAAACAACGAGCAATTTCAAAAACTTTCGTAAACCCACCTACTACAGCTCTTTTTAGATATGTTTCAGGAGCGATACGTAAATACACATCTATATCTAACGCATTATGATGAGTAACAAAAGGTTTAGCAGTTGCTCCACTTGCTTTATTATTTAAAATTGGTGTTTCAATTTCAATATATCCCTTATTATTTAAATAATTACGAAGTTCTTTAATAAATTCACTACGAAAAACAAATTTCTTTTTTTCATCTTCGTTCATAATCAAATCAACATAACGTTCACGATAAATAAGTTCTTGATCTTCCAAACCATGAAACTTTTCAGGTAACGGTTTTAAAGCTTTTCCTAAAAAAGTAATCTCATTTGCTCGAATCGTTTTTTCACCAGTATGTGTAGTAAAAACTTCTCCATCTACTCCAATAAAATCTCCTAAATCAAAATTTTGCTTAAATTCTTGATAAGCTTCCTCACCAATCATATCCATTTTAACAGATATTTGAATTCTCCCCGTAATATCTCCAATGGTTAAAAAACTCATTTTTCCCATTTTACGCATCAAAACAATCCGTCCAGCAACACGTATACCTGTAACACCATCTTCTAATTCCTTAGCATCACCAATTTCCGTATTCACTTCAAATCTCTCTGGATAAGGATTTTTAATATTTTTTAATTTCTCTCTTCTAACTAACTCTTGTTCACTAAATTCTCTCATATTTTCTCACCCTTTCAAAAAAATAAAAACAGTTATCTATCCATTTAAGGACGAATAACTGTTAAATCCGCGGTACCACCTTAATTCATGTTTCCATGCTCTTTATTTCTTTAACGCAGAATTACGCATATGCTCCCACTCTTTTATTCATTATAGAATCTTTAGTGAGTCTCACCAAACCCCACCTCTCTAAAAAAGACTATCTATAATTACTATAGTTTTCCTCGCATTTCATGAAATTACTATACTATCCTTTCAAACAAAAGTCAATTTGTTTGCGTCCCTGTATGTCAAAAAACATTTTAACTGTAAATAAAACTAAAAAAAGAGCTATATATTAAGTTCTTCAAAAAATCACATTTTTTATTTTCAAACAATTATTTTGATTATCTAATATATTAATTATATTTTCGAGTTCAGCTTTACCATAAAAATTTTTTTAATTATTCAAATTAACGAATATTTTTAGATAGCTCTATTTTATAAATCTAAACTATCACTTTTTAACAAAAATTCCTGTATTCCAATAACAAGTATTCCTTCTTCTGTAAACCAATGTTTCATATTATCTTTAACTACTATAATTTTCTTAAAATTATCGCGAATGTTCATAAGTGGTCGTTCTTCTTGTATTGTTTTTTCTCTTGTATCTAAGTTTAATGCAGATTGCACATAATATCTTTTGTTTCCTAAATTACAAACAAAATCAACTTCTAATTGCTTCCTACTTTTATTTTCATCTCGAATCTCAACTACACCAACATCAACATTATATCCCCTTACAATTAATTCATTATAAATGATATTTTCCATTATATGATTTTCTTCTTGTTGTCTAAAATTTAATCTGTCATTACGAAGCCCAATATCAGAAAAATAGTATTTCTGAGGTGTTTGAATATATTTCTTTCCCTTAACATCATATCTATCAGACTTATTTACAATAAGCGAATCTTCAATATCGCGATACTTTTTATTTTCTTCTTTATCTAATTCCAATTTTATAATGTGATTTTCTTTTACTCCACACTCCAACAAATAATTTTTAAATAAAGGATCTAATAAGTAAGATTTACCACATCTTCTAATACCAGTAATTATTTTAATTAATCCATTTTCTTTTCTACTAATTAATTTTTCTAAATAAATATCTCTTTTTATTTCTTTCATATTAACCTCCATTGAATATTTTTGCCACTTTAGGCACTTTATTTCAATCGTAATTAAATACTATTATAAAATACATTTCAACATTGCTTTGAATATTTTTACCACTTTTGACATTTTTGTTTAACCCTTATCAGTCAAAAAAAAATTTGGAATATATGAATCCAATTTGTAACAAATTCAATTAACTTCCCCAAACAATGAAATTTTCTAATCGTATTAATTCTAATTTATAAGATATATTTCTATAATTAATTCTAATAATCAAAATGAACTGCCATAGTTATTAAATTTTTTCAAATAACAATACTATCTATTTATATAATTCTTTATTAATTTGATAATTAGAAACATATTTTTCATTTAATCATAAATATAAACCAGCCAAATCTACAAACACAATATTAAAGAGAAAACTAGGTAAAAAAATAGCATTTTACCTAGTTTATGAAGAAAAATATCACTCCAAAAACAATTATTTACGGACTTTTAATACTAAAGAAAAATCAAAACTTACTTTTTTTAATTCATATCTTTTCAATATCTCACATTCTATTTATTTTAAATTATTTTTATTTGTAAAAAAATCTACTAGATCTTTAATCATCTCGTCATCAACTAACCCATCGAATAACTTCATTTCAATTTCAGTATCTTTAACAATCGGTTCATTCCAATCAAATTTTATATCAGTATCTTTATAATACCAAGCACATTCCGACTGTATTCCAGCATAAGTCATATAAAATGACTTACCATCTGTTTGCATAACATTACTCTTAAACACGCTATTTACAGCATCTACTATTATATTAGGATCAATTATTGTTCCTTTTTTAATAGCAATAGTTTCAAAAGTCACACCAAGTTCTTGACCATCGCTTTCTAAAAAATACATAGTAAAATTCACACTATCTTCATCCTTATTTGCTAATTTACTAGCAAGTTTTATGTCTAAGGTTGTTTCTCCTTTAATAAAAAGAGTTGCTGAAAAAGGTTCAAAATTTTCTAAGGACACTTTTATTTCATATGTCCCAGTTGGTAAATCAATACTATATTCTCCTTGTTCATTAGATTTAACAGTAGTAAGTAACTTTTTCTCATCGAAAGAATAAATTTCAATAGTCGCATTTTGAATCTTTTCTTCTCCACTAGATACAGTCCCTTTTAAAACATAATCAGTACTTTCTAACATTTTAGTATCTTGAAAAGCTTTAGTAATTTTATAAATTGAAGGTTCACTTAGTCCCAAATTCCTAGCCGATTTAATTACCGCTAAAGCACAATCCTCAAAATTAGAATAAGAAGACAATAAAAACAACGAATTATACCAAACTTTAGCCATCTCTTCTCGACTACTAAAAGCTCCGCTTTCATACATCAAATATGCCGCATGACTTACAACAAGCGAATTAGTGTGAACACCACCTCTATCAAAATCAGTAATGAACTTAAGATCATATCTTTCTAAAAACTGCTCTAAAGTCTCTCCTTTTTTAAAATAACTATCTGGATAATAATATTCTCCACCCTTAATACTTGGATCTTCATATTCACTAGGATTAGCAAGATTTCTTGCAATCTCATTATTTTCAGCCATTACCCAATTTTCGCCTTCAATTAAACTTCCTAAAATATCTGCATATCCTTCATTTAATGCACCCGTCTCAAAAGCACGCATTTTATCTTCTTTTTTAGCTATACTAGAAAAATCAGCCGTATAATCAACAACCCCATGTGTAAATTCATGAGCTAAAACATCTAAAGAAGCTCCATAAGATTTACCGTTAAGATTGCCTAAAAAGATTGATTGAGAAAGAGGAGACCACATTGCATTGTTTAAATCTTTATTTGTAAAAGTAGAAGCTGTAACCCCTAAATTCACAATAATTTTACTACCCTTATTATCGAAAGAATCCCTATTTAATACTTCGTTATAATAATCATAAATCACTTCACAATGAGCCATAGTTGTAATAGCACTTTGAATAAATTCCTCATCTTGCAAAGCTAGATCAATATTTCCACTCACAATATCTACCGTTATGGGTGTTGTACCAGGAATAGCACTTGCAAATTGCCCAACAATACTACCAACATATCTATAATCTGCAATGGATATATTTCGTATCGGATCATAAAACCGATATCTTTGTCTCTCTCCATTTAATAACTCCATATATTCTTCTAAATTAATAGTGTAGGTTTTACTATCCAAACCCATTCCAGTATAAGAATAGGTAGTTGCATAATCAAATGCATCTTCTTGTGAAAGAATTTCCCCACTATTTGCATCTACTAAAAATAAAGACACCATTTCATCAGAATAACCGGTTACCACATATATTAAATTCTGACTTTCATAACCTGCCCAAACATATAAATCATTACTAATAATTGTCGCGTTTTCTCCAAGAATTTCAGTTAAATTTTTTTCTACATCCTCTTTAGTTTTTTTAGGAATCACGTCTATATCAATATCTGGAATATAATATCCACTTAACCCAAGAATTTTTCCATTTTTATCTACCGAAATAATAATGTTTTGATTATATACAGGTACTCCTTTATAAACTTGATTGTATTTATAATAAGTTATTCCTTTACTTTTTTCTTCTTTAGATAATTCTAACTCTTCTAAAATATTTTCAAATTTCATGACATCCTTTATATCTTCAAGAGCTTGTAAAACATCATCACTAGAGCTTACTGTTTTAGAACTAAAAGTTCCATCAATAAATTTTGGTACATTTCCCTCACTATAACTATAAGATATTTCCTCTTTACTACTAACACTTCCATAGTTAGTAGTAGATTTATCCTTAATAACCCAAAATACCAATATACCAATGAAAACAATAATGAAAATTCCAATTATAAATAAAAGCAACTTTTTCATTCCGTTTGATTTCTTTTCTAGATTTTCCTTTTTTATATTACTATGAAACTGTTGTTGCTGAATTGATGGTATATCATTTTTAGATGGAACCTCTTGTGTAACAAAAGAGTTTCCACAATTCCAACAAAAACTTGCATTATCAACATTTTGCTTTCCACATTTTTGACAAAGCATAATCTCACACCCTTTCAAAAAAAATAACCTAAACTAGGCTATTTTCTATAATCTTTGTCCTAATTTATAAATGATTTTCCACACATTGGACAATTATTTACTAATCCATCACATTGACTACCACAACTAGGACAATATTTTATATTTGGAATGTTATTCATATTTTGTTGCTGATCAATAATGGGAACATTACTATTAGGGGATATTGGAGTATCATAATTTAGGACTTCATTTTGATTTTTATAAATAAATGAATGAGCAACTAAACAAATAACACCTAACCATAATGCAAAAAAACCTAAACCATGATTTAACGAATTACCAAGATCAACTCGTAAAAATAAAATAATAACAAATACCACAATCAAAATAGTAGGCACCATTGCCATTTTTGAATCAGCATTTTTTATTTTTTGACCTATAGTAGAATGAAACATTTGAGGAATATATTTTTCTACGAAATCTCTAAATATAAATAATAAATTAGCAACAATAAGTACGATAACAATCTTTCCTTCTAAATAATTATACAAACTAATCTTAACAGAATAACCAAAAAAGGAATATTGAAAATACGGAAGTATAGTTCCCAAAAATAATAAAACTAAACCAACAGCTCCTAATATTCTTTTCTTTTTTAATTGTTCAAGCATTCATTCTCACCCTACCCTAACAAATCTAATATATCGCTTACATCACTAAGAGGTGAGGTAAAAATTTTCATATAAATATAATACCCCGCAAGCAATAAAATCGATAAACATATAAGATTAAAATAATATTTAGCATTTCCTTCTAATAATATTTCATTATTCATTGTTTCATAGATCATAATTAAAGTATAAATACTACCAACTATTGTTATAGCCATTCCTAAAGGTTCATACAGCATCATTAGTAATGGCGATAAAACTAAAGAACAGATGAACATAGGAACTACAGATATCGCAGCAATTCCTAATAATCTTGAAAAATTTGTATTTTTCTTAACAAGTAAACTCGCTATATAGTAAACTACAGCAATCGCTAAAATAATTCCTAGAAATGTCAATAAATTCATTCCAATAACTTTAACATATTCTATTTCTTTCAAATTTTCCCAAACCCATTCCGTTTTTTCTTCGCTAAACCAACCACCAGTTGTAACTCTTACCGTATTATACATAGTGTTTAATAAACTAACTACCGTTGAAAATATAGCTATAATAATCGATAAAATAGCCGAGGTTTTAAAATTATCAAACTTACTTATTTCATTTTTAAAAGTAGTGAAAGGTTTTAAAATGACCGCAAACAAAGTTTTAAAATACTCTATCAAAGACATACGAACACTCGCATTTTGTGATGACGTCACAGGTTGTTGATGTATACTATTTACAGATGGATTATTCGTATTGTTTATCATATCACTATTTAACTGTGGTTGAAATGACGGATTGTTATTAACTGACCCATTCATATTTTGGGTTTCGATACTACTTAATGGTAAACCACATTTTATACAAAATCTTGAATTCTCAACATTTTGTGTTCCACAATTTTGACATATCATCATTGATTACTTCCTTTCTTATGAATATCATTAAAAATTTTCACAGCAGGACTTTGATCGATTAAAGAATTTACGAAACTTTGTCCTTGAACAGCATTGTTATTTGCTCCCTTCATTCTTGCATTGGATAACCCATTTTCATGCTTAACAAATTTATCCACATTTCGCAAATTTGAAATCGTTGTCTTTGTTTCCTTTTCATAAGTATGCCTTGCATTTGAATTACGATATCTAAAATAAATAAAGAAAAAATAAAGAAATCCTGCAAATAAAAATATCCAATTATAATCAAAATCCACAAAGAACATAACTAGAATTCCCAATACTTCAACGAAAAATGATATTAATAATAATTTCGGCATATAAATAGGAACACTACCCATTGTTTCTTTGGTTCTAGCATTCACGGCTACATAATGTAAAATCTTATTACTTCCACGAACCTGTTGATAACTATATAACCATACGGGTAAATAGGCCGATTTCCATTGCTGCCCTTTAACCGTTAATTGTTCACTAGACCAAAGAACTCCACGATCATATTGTTTTATCGTTTCATTACAAGAATGCCTTGCCACATCTTTAGACTGCGTATCAACTAAACCTTTTAATTGTTCTATATTCGTATCTCTTCTTTCTGAAGTATACCCTTTTAAAAAATTTGAATTATATTTCACACAATTTTCAATATCAAAAGGCATGATGGCATTTATCACATTATTTGTTTTATTAGACGAAACAGTATTTAATTTATCAGAGCTTGATTCAACTGTTAAACCATTTATTGTTAAATCAAATTCTCTTTCTACTTCATATAGATCTGCATCATAATATGTTTTGGCATCACTGCCACTACCTCTTATATAGCTTCTTGTTTGATGTTCTCCACGACCAACAAAATGAGCATGAGAGTTAACATCTAC
This sequence comes from uncultured Bacilli bacterium, assembly GCA_944363605.1. Lineage (GTDB taxonomy): Bacteria > Bacillota_I > Bacilli_A > RF39 > UBA660 > Ventrenecus. The sequence continues at coordinate 3,815 of CALVUM010000058.1, read as the reverse complement.
AACCATATAAGGAAAATATACACCCATGATATTCTGAGTAGTAAATTCCTCTTTAAATTTTGGATGAGCAAAAAATTTCCTTTTGCCAACAAAATTCTCAATAAATTGCTTTGCTTCATCTTTTTTTATATGAAAGGGCAAGACAACATCTGGAATACTCCCATTAGGAATTTGTTGATTAACAGATAAAGTATTTCTACACCAATGGCAACGTGCTTGAGTAGAAGAAGCCGTGTCAATTACGACTTCCGCACCACAAGAACTACACTTAAAAGTTAATACATCTTTAGTGTCAGCTACAATATCCGTTGCTCCAGAACCAATTACTTGCCCTTGTAATTGACTTATATCTTCAACCATACCAGATATTTTTTCGAATTCAAATTCATACCGGCAGAAATTACATCGTAACTTTCCAGTATTTACATTAGTAGAAATATCTGTCGAACCACAACTAGGGCATTTATTCTGACCATCTTTGGAGCCAAGATCTGTTTGAACAACAGTGGTTTGTCCATTTTTTAAAGAATCATTTTGCTGGAATGGATTATTACTCCCTTGCATAATTACAACCCCAATATTTTAGCCTTTAAAGCATCATAATCTTCTTGCGTAATTAAGCCCGCATCTAATAGTTTTTTCTTTTCTGCTAACAAAGTAGCAGGATCCTCTTTTACTTGTGTATTTGATTCCACTGGTTGCGAGGTCGTTGGTTGTGTTTGGCCAAATGCTGGTTGATAAGTTGAAGGTGTTGACGGTTGTTGCATTCCTCCTATCATTCCTCCAGCAGCATTCATGCCCATACCCATAAACGCCATTGAAGCTCCACCACCATTTTCACCAGCAGACTGCATTCCTCTAGCTGCCGCTTGTTGCATAAATGCATTTCCTCTTGCTCCAGACAAAGCATCTGCTTTCTTTACATCTTTCATTAATTCTTTCGTATCTTCATCATATTCAATAGCTAATATAGCCGTTTTTACAATTTCAAGACCACGAGAAGATTTCCATTGATAAGCATCTTCAACTGCGGAAGCCATCGCTTGTGCAAAACCAATTTGATCCCCTTGAATTTTAGAAATTCGATTTCCTTTACTTGGATCATTTGTATAATTGGAAAATGCTGCCGATAAAGTTCCCACAACTTCATTAAATAGTTGCGCTCCAGCATCATTATCCATATCTGCAAAATCAAATACGGGTGCTCCTGGTTGTAAATACTGAGCAGGAACAAAATTTTTCACAAATAATAAAGGATCAACAATTTTTAAAGTATACGTACCTCTTGTTACTGCTCCTACTTGTGTTCCAAAATATGCATCATCCCAATAAATTTCTGATTGAGTTCCGAATTTATTATTTGGTATTTCTTTTAAATTAACATAAAAAGCTGTCTGCTCACTACTAGGTTGACCACCAAACTTAAATCTTTCCCAAGACATTTTCACTGTCGAAGCTAAAATACCATCTCCTGAAAACATCGATTTAGAATTTGGATCATCTGAAGAAAAAATAAATCCTCCAGGTTCTGTGACAAGTCCCGTAATCGCACCATCTTGTAAAGTAATTAAAGCCATACCTTCTGGAACAACAATTTTACTGCCATTTGTAATAACATTATCTGAACCTTTAGTATTAGCACCTCTTCCGGCATTTTCCCCTTTCGGTTCAGCTTGAATCAACGCTGTAGTTCCAGTCATTCCTGATCTAGGACCATAAAAATCTTTCCATTGATCTGCAAAAGACCCTCCAATTGCACCTGAAAACGCTTTAATAAAACCCATATACTACCATTCCCTTCCTTTTTTCTAAAAAATATATGTTCTATTTTTAAGCCAACTTTAACTCATAAAAACAAATATTATTTTTACAACTCTTTCTATAATTTCTGTATCATTATAACATACTTTTTTACAAAGTTGTATTATTTTTACACATTTTCGACATTTTACGACAAATTATTATACAAATACTAATACATAGAATTTAAAAAAATATTAGATAATTAAAATAGGTGATTTTTATGCAATTTAATAAAGATGATGAAAATTATATTTACGGAGTTATTGGCAAAAATGTCAAAAAGTATCGCAAAGAAAAAAAACTAACTCAAGCACAATTAGCCGAAAAAATAGATTACTCTCTTTCTTTCGTTGCAGGGATTGAAAGCAAAAAACACCAAACATTTTCTTTAGGTGCTTTATGGCGAATTTCCCTAATTCTAGGAATAGATATGTATAAACTTTGTATTGACGAAGAATTAGAAAATAAAAAATCCCATTATAAAACATATTATTGTAATAACTGTGGTTATCATACAGAAATACCTGATGAACTTTTAAAAATCGTTCATGATGCTTCCATATTAACTAATAACCAAAAACCAAATCTTCCCAGTTTTAAATGTCCCAAATGTAATCAAGAGATTAATCCTAAAAAGGAATAAACAATAGAATAATATTTTATAAAATGATATAATACCAATCAAGGAGAGAATTTTATGGAATATATAAAAATTAAAAATGCAGACAAAATCGTTAAAAATTGCCCTTATGTAATAAATAACCCTCAAAGTCTCAAAGGAAAATGGCAATCTATTTTTAAAAATAAAAATCCAATTTATCTAGAATTAGGAATGGGAAGAGGCGATTTTATCATTGATATGGCCAAAACTTATCCAAATATCAATTTTATCGGATTAGAAGCAATCGATTCTCAAATGGTAAGAGCAGTTGAAAATTTAACCAATAAAAATCTTCCAAATTTAAAATTAATTAACTGTGATGCTTTAGAAGTAGACAATATTTTCCAAAAAGAGATTGATACAATCTACTTAACTTTCTGTGATCCTTGGCCTAAAAAAATTGATGAAAGAAAAAGATTTACTCATCCGAATTATTTAAAAAAATATGATAAAATTTTTAAAAAACAAAAACACATTATTTTAAAAACAGACAACAAAGGCTTCTTCGCGTATTCTCTAGAAACCTTATCGAATTATTGGTATACATTTAAAAAAGTCAGTCTAGATCTTCATCACGAAGAAAATCCGATTCCAAACATTATGACAAATTATGAAAAACAATATTTTAAAGAAGGGCGACCAATCTATTATGTAAATGCGGAATTTGAGGGATAAAAATGAAAGAAGACTATAAACAAGAATTTTTCAAAAATTAGTTTCCCTCCCAATACCCATTTAGGAGATAATGTATCTGCTATAGAAAAAATGTGGAAAACTTTTTATATCAAAAAAAATCATCCAAATAATTCCCAGTGAATGACAGTTCAAGATATCATTATTTTTTGGAAGCATTTTCAATGGATAAAGAATCCGACGAATTAGACATTATTTATGAAATAGGACAAGAGTGATAATTTAAAGAGAAAATAAGTACAAACTAAAGGCATTTTGATAAGAAATGTTTTTTTGTGTGGTACAATATCTATAGGTAATTCCAATGAAAGTACTAAGTTCAACAGAGCCATTTGCTATATTAATAAACATTGTGAATCAGATATTAATATTTTATTGGAGGATAGGTAATATGGATATAAATAAAATTAAGAATGAATTAATTAAACAAAAGGAATCTAAATTTAAAGGAAATATATAACATTATTCACAAGTTAATTTTGCTTATAATTCAAATAAAATTGAAAGTAGTAGATTAACTAGTGAACAAATTGAAGCAATATTTGTTACATCATCTTTTATTCCTAAAAATGATGATTTAATTAAGTTAGATGATCTAACTGAATCTAAAAATCATTTTAAATTATTTGATTATATGTTAGATAAAGTTGATGAAATA
>CALVUM010000057.1 GCA_944363605.1 uncultured Bacilli bacterium | reverse complement strand
ATATTTAAGTAAATACTTAGGAAATTAATTCTATTTTTTTTCATTCTTTTTGAGTATTTTTGAATTTTCTTAAAAAAATAGTTCTCAAAACAACGCGGAAACTAATCCAACTTGTCACTCGACCGTACTCATTTCCAAAAGCAAACACACCTGCATTTAAACCGTTATTGTGATTACCTCCACGTTTAAACCACGGATTACCAGACCAAACAAAATAAGCATTGTCGGCGTTTTTTATTAATTTCCCTGTATATTATATCAAAAAGAAAAAACAATCGTTCTAAAAAATTTACTAGATTGTTCTTTTTATAAAATATTTAAGTAGATACTTAGGAAATTAATTCTATTTTTTGTATTTCTTTTTGAATATTTTTGAATTTTTTTAAAAAATAGTTCTCAAAACAACGCGGAAACTAATCCAACTTGTCAAACGACCGTAGTCATTTTCAAAAGCAAACACACCAGCACCCAAACCATCATCATGACTGCCTCCACGTATAAACCACGGGTAACCAGACCAAACAAAATAGGCTTGGTCGGCGTTTTTTTATTAATTTCCAAATTAATTATAACAGAATTTTTAAAAAATCACTCATTTTCATAAAACAAATCATCAGGTTTTAAATGAAAAATGCGAGCAATACGAATTGCATCATTATAAAAAAGACGTCTTTTATTATTTTCGATTTGCCAATAATAAGTTGTACTTATCCCTAAAATTTTCCCCATATCTTCACAAGACAAATCTCTTTTTTTTCGTTCCACAAATAACTTTTGATATTTCTTTCCCACCTAAATCACCTACTCGATAAAATTATATCACATAAAAATCATATATACCCACCAAATTATTAATAATACAAATTCTAATGCGAAAATATCGATAGGTGATAAAAATGAATTTTGAAAGACTTAAAGAAAGAAGAAGTTATGAAGGATATACACAACAAAATGTTGCAGATATTTTACAAGTTCAAAGAGCAACTTATGCTGGATGGGAAACAGGAAAAGACATCATGCCATTAAGACAATTGTATAAAATTGCAAACAGCTATCAAATAAGTTTAGACTATTTAACTGGTTTATCAGATAACGATACAAAAATGAAATCAAAAAGTAAAACAATTGATATTATCAAAGTAGCGCAAAACCTTAAGAACTTTCGTAAGAAAAAACATTTAACGCAAGAACAAGTTGCTAAAGCCCTCCAAACAACTCAATCAAATATCCACAAATATGAAACTGGAAAGTGTTTAATTACCACAATGTATGCCCTAGAGTTTGCGAAACAATTCTCATATTCCTTAGATGAATTACTTGGTAGAAAGTAAAAAGTAGAGATTTCTTTTCTCTACTTTCTTTTTTAAAACATTTTATCCACACCTTTTGGTACTTTATCCTGAATAATCGTTTCTACTATTTTATCTTCTCTTTCCTTAGTTACTTTTTTTCCAGTCATTTCACTTAAAGTACTAATAACTTCCCTTAACGTTTTTTCATCTTTCATATTTCCTTTTTGAAGTTTTGCAGCCAAATCTAAAATCGTATTTTTACTTACTTTAGTTTTCTTCTCTACTTTTTTAAAAAAATTATCTCCAAATTCCATAGAATACCTCCTAAAAGTATTCTATGCCAAAATTATTTTAAAGAATCATTATAAAAAACATCATCCGGTTTTAGTTGAAAAATAGCCGCGATTTTCTTAGCAACGTCATAATATAATCTCCGATTATTATGTTCAAGTTGCCAATAATAGGATTTACAAACGCCAATCATGTCGGCCATTTGCTGATAAGTATAACCATACTCTATCCTAAGACTTTCTAACTTATAATTTTTTGATTTGTTTTCCATATTTCCTCCATTGAGTGATTTTATCTTATAATAAAATACTTAAAATGTCAATTTTATACAGTGATTACTAGGTGGACATCATCTACCATGACCAATAGACTAATATATAGATGGAGGTAGTAGAATGCAAGATATTAAAAAGACTATTGGTAATAATTTGAGATATATTCGTTATCAAAAAGGGTTATCTCAAGAAAAATTTTATGAACAATTTAATTTAAATCCAAAATATTTAGCTAGTATCGAACGAGGCGAGATTAATATGGGAGTAGAATTTTTAGCCAATTTAGCTATTGCATTAGACATTCCCATTACTGAATTAATCTTAGAAGATCCTAAGAAAAAAATAAACAAACGAAGAGTTGACCAAAAAAGAAATCTTTCTAAATAAGATTTCTTTTTAATCTTCATTTCGATTTTTAAATTTGAACAATATTGGAGTTCCTGTAAAATCAAAATTATCTCGTATCTTATTTTCTAAATATCTTTCATAACTAAAGTGAACTAGTCCTTTATCATTAACATAAAAAACAAATTTAGGAGGACGTACCCCTTCTTGGTTCACAAAATAAATCTTTAATCTCTTTCCTTTATACGATAGTGGTTGATGAAGTTCTATAGCATCTTTAATCACACTATTGAGTAAAGATGTTTTAATTTCCCTACCATGATTTTCATATGCTTTAATAATTTCAGGCATAAGTAAATGGATTCTTTTTTTAGTCAAAGCAGATAAAAATACAACTGGAGCATATGTAGCAAATTGAAATTCATGTTTCACTAATTCTTGCCACTTTTTAAACTCTTCTTGAGAATTATCTACAGCATCCCATTTATTCACACATATAACTAAAGCTTTTCCAGATTCTATAGCAAGTCCGGCTATGTGTTTATCATGTAAGGTAATCCCCTCTTTAGCATCAAGAACAAGAACGCACACATCACTGTCTTCAATCGCTTTTAAACTACGAAGCAAACTGTACTTTTCAACATTTTCATAAATTCTGCCACGCTTACGCATTCCAGCCGTATCAACCATTATAAAATCTTCCCCATGATATGTAAATTTTGTATCCGTAGCATCTCTAGTGGTTCCTGCAATCTCACTAACAATTGCCCGTTCTTCATTCAAAAGTGCATTTACTAAACTAGATTTTCCAACATTTGGTCTCCCAATCAAACAAAAACGACATAAAGAAGAAAAAGAGTTAACTGTATTTTCCGGAATATCCTTTGTAATATACAAAAAAAGTTCACGAATACCTATTTTATGAGAAGCAGATACTCCTAAAATATTTTCAAAACCTAATTCATAAAAACGATAAATATCTTCCAAACGCTTTTGATTATCCATTTTATTAACTACAACTAAAACTTCTTTTCTTGCTTTTAAAAGCATATCTCGAATCATAAAATCACTTTGACTAAGTTCCGTTTTTCCATCAACAACAAATAATACTAAATCTGCTTCATCTATTGCAAAAGTTGCTTGCATAAAAATATCTTCTCGAAAATTATCATTTCCTTGTTCTAGTCCACCTGTGTCAATAACTGAAAATTTTTTGTTTTGAAATTCTGCAACACCATAGATCCGATCTCGAGTAATTCCAGGCATATCCATAATAATAGAACGGTTCTCTCCAATTAATCGATTAAATAAACTAGACTTGCCTGTATTGGGTTTTCCAATTAAACAAATGGTCTTCATATCTTGCCCCCTTTCTTAAATGAATTTTATTTTATCAAAAAATCTAAAAAAAGTAAAATAAATTAACAAGGTTTAGAAGGCCTAGTTGTACATTCACTACTTTCAGACTCTCCGGAAGCACAAATACGAATACAATTGTCTTTGGACTGTGTCTCGCCAGATTTACAAATCCGCGTACCATCACACTCGCTAATCACAGATGAATTCACATAAAAAGCCTGAGCGCGCTTATTTTTAATATATAAACCAATCGTGTCATTATCCATCGCTTCATTTGTTACTGGATTAATTACATAATTTCCCTTCTCATCGTTTTCTCGATCAGTAATTCCTTCTTCAACTAAATAATCAATTGTAACTTCATAATAACAAGACGAGCTAAGTCGACTAGAATGTTCATCTCCCCATCTCTCTGCATCTGTAAGTAAAATATCAACTTTTTCACAAAGCAAATTCTGTTTTACACTATTAGAAATAGAAATAGCACTAGGTACAGCAATTGTTGCTAAAAGAGCTAAGATAACAATAACTGCCAACAACTCAATTAAAGTAAATCCCTTCTTCATATTTTTCACCTATCATAAGTATATCATGAAATCACAAAAAAGAAACGAAGAATCGTTTCTAAAAAGCATCAATAGTAACTTTTATTGGGCCTAATTTATGAATATATGCATAAGCATTTAATAAAGTTCTGATAGCCTTAGCATTTCTACCATCTTTGCCAATAACACTTCCCATAGAAGATTCTGGAATTAGTATATCAATTAAAATACCTTCTTCATCACTATCATATTGACTCACTTTTATTAAATCAGCTTCTTTACATATACTTTTCACTAAGACTTCAGCATAACTCGTAATATCCATATTACTTGCCTACTTTTTTACTTTCAGCATATTTTTTCATAATGCCTTGTTTACTTAAAATACTACGAACCGTATCTGTAGGAATAGCTCCATTATTAAGCCATTTTAAAGCTTTTTCTTCAGAAACAGTTACTTTATCTGAACCTTTAACTGGATCATAAGTTCCCACTACTTCCAAGAAACGTCCATCTCTAGGACTTCTTGAATCAGCAGCTACAATTCGATAAAATGGTTTTGCTTTAGATCCCATTCTCTTTAATCTTAATTTAACAGCCATTTAAAATACCTCCTTCTCAAACATCTATAACCATTTTATCATTGAAAACAAAAACTGTCAACTTTTTTTTGTTGACAGAAAAAAGACAAAAATGTCTTATGATAAATATTCATCAGTTACTTCATCAATGCTATCCATTTCTGATTTATCAACAATTTCTTCATAATCATCAAAATCATCTTCAACCGGAACTTTTATTTTAGTATCTCCAACTATTTCTACTCCTAATTCCTTTTCAATATCTAAAACAATATTCCCATCAGATACTTGCACATTAGCAACTGTTGGTTGTTTTAAACTTCGAACAATAATTTCCGAAGTATTTGTTAAGGTAGCCTCATCTTTTAAAGGGACATTTAAAATCTCATTGTATCCAAATTTTTTAGAATTTACTTTAGTTTTTGTATCATTATCATATGCATACCAAACATTCACATCAAAAGAACCCGTAACCCCTACTTTCCCAGATTCATTATTTCCCGAAAAATTATGATTAATTACCCAACATCCTAAAACAGTATCCACATTTTCATCTGGAGTAAAAGAAAAATGCATACTATTTGTCTTCTTAGCTTTACCAATCACAGCTTTAGTAACAATTTCCTTATAATTAGCCATTTACATTCACCTCTATAGTAATCTATGCAAAACACCCAAAAAATGATACAATAAAAAAAGAAAGGAAAAAGAAAAATGGATTGTATTTTTTGTAAAATTATCAATAAAGAAATACCAAGTAATATTTTATATGAAGATGAAGACTTTTTAGCATTCTTAGATTTAAATCAAACCTGTTTAGGGCATACTTTAATTATTCCAAAAAAACATCTTGAAGATTATACGAAACTAGAAAAGGAAGAATTAAAGAAAATGTTTGAAATTGCCCATATTTTAAGTAGTAAAATTATGAATAAATTAGATTCAAATGGAATTAGTTTAAATTTTAATTATGGTTCACTCCAAGAAATTAAACATGTTCATCTTCACATCTGTCCAGAAAAAGAAAATAAAGAAAAGAAAAATGTTACAGAAATTTATAATACTTTAAAAGACGACAATTAATCGTCCTTTTTTATTGGATTTACCACAAAGGTATTCATCTCTTTCATTGAAACTTTATCTATAACTCCAGATACGTCTTCTATCGTTATACTCTCTAAAATTTCTTTTTCATTCGTAAGAATTTTTCCATAGGTAGTTAAAACATAGGCTAAAGAATCGTTTACATACTCTGGATCCTCATAACTTAACACTAAATTAGCAATTTCCGATTTAATTTTCCTTGTGATATCTTTGTCTAAAATATCTAAATGTTTCATTTTTTCTTGTAAAATCGGATAAACTTCTAAAGGATATTTTGTTTTAGACCATACTTTTAAAACAAGATATTTTCTTTCCCACATAACAGTTGTATTTAAAGATAATACAAGTTTTTTCTCAAATAACTCTTCTCGAAATAAAGAAGTAGAACCAAAGTTAGAAATAAGTACTAATTGAAAAATGCTTAAAAGTGTCACTATATTTTTTTTAGGTAAAGAATTAAGAGGAATCTTAACGGAAACATATACTTTAGGAACTTCAACATTTGCAAAAATCTCTTTATATTCACAAACAATTTTTTTAGGCTCAAAATAACGAGGAAAGCGAGGTTTTTCCCATTTAGGAAATTTCTTTTTTCGTTGATTTTCTTTAACAAAATGAATAACTTCTACTGGATTAACATTGCCAGTAACCAGTAAAAAACTATTTAAAGGATGGTAAAAAGTTTGATAAAAAACTTTTAAATCTTGCAGCGAAATACGTTCAATATCAGAAATTGTCCCGAGTCCACTAAGACGATTTGGATAATGATGAAATAAACAAGAATTGATACCATAATAAGCAAGTCTTGATTCATCATCTTTTCGCATCCTTGCCTCTTCTAAAATCGGACCACGTTCAGCCTCAAAATATTCTGAGATGAAATTTTTCGATTGAATAGAATCTAAAAGTAATTGTAAATTTTCTAAAATATTTGTCGTGCCTACAAACTCATAAACGGTTTTATCCGCAGAAGTTGCCGCATTACTATAACTATTTAATTGATTAAAACTTCCAAGCAAAGACGAACCATCATCATTTTGACACATAATATGTTCTAGATAATGAGCCGTCCCATTAGGAACAGAATATTTCTTAGAATTCACAGTAAACTCTGTATGCTCAGAACCACCCAGAAAAACCAAAGAACCCTTAAATGTATTGACTTTTTCATTTACCCAAACATAAATTCTAAGACCATTTTCACATTGATCAGTATAAACCTTTTCGCCAATCCCCTTTAAAACAATTTCACGCATTAGACTCACCTTCTTCTAAAACGTAACAATAGGTAAGTTCTAATTTTTTAGCAAAATTTTGCAAATCTTCTATCGTTACTTTAGGAAGCTTTTCATAATATTCTTCATAAAAAGCTTTTCCGAAAACTTCATGAAAATAATAGGTATCAATTAATCCATAAATATCATCTTCCCGAATTTTTAGATCAGCTAAAAATTTTTCTTTTTGTTGTTCAAAATATTCTTTATCTATTTTGCCTTTAAGCATTTCTTTCATTGCTTTTTCAATCATTTCTTTAGCTTTTTTCACTTCTTTTTTATTTAATCCTACAAACACCAATCCATAAGAATCAGAAAAACTTAAAGAAAAACCACAATAATAACACAAAGAATTTTGAATTCGCAAATAAACACTGAGTTTATCTGTCATATCAGCCGAGCCAAAGATTCTTGAAAATATCGGACTAACAAAATTTTTCTCATATGAAGTAATTTCTTTAAATTGATAATAACACAATAATTGAGTTTGGTTATAGGTACTTAAAATTCTTTCTTCTTTAAATGACTCAATTGGATTACTTATAAAATCAGGAACCGTTTCTAATACAATGGAAGGTTTATAAAAAATGTCACTTATTTCTTTAACTAAACAATCCATATCTAAATCTCCAATAAGTAAAATTTCACAACGAGCATTTTCAAATAATTCTTTATATTCAAAAACAAGCTCTTCATTGGTTATAGTATCTAAATCTTCATGAGTTCCTAAAATTCTTTCTCCACTTACACTTCCTCTAAAAATTCTTTGTAAACTATCTATTCTAGCAAAAGATAATGGACGTTCCTTATATTGGTCTAAAGTGGCATGAAGATTTTCTTTTAAAATAGTTATTGAACGATTATCAAAATTTCCTTCTTTAACATTTGGATGAGTCAAAACTTCAAAGAAAAAATTAAGAACTTCTTTCAAATACTTTTTATCATTTACAAATTTGGGATGTAAAAAATCAATAGCAAAAGAAGTAAAATGATTATAGCCAACCCGAAAAACATCACTACTAAAACCCAAATTATATAGCTCTTCTAAAGCTATCGTCATTTCTCTTTTCGTGGGATATTTTAAAGAACTATATTGCATTGCTCTAGCTAGTAAATGTCGTCTTGTAACATTTACATGACGTATATCTTGGCGAAATCTTATTTCCATATAACAATTTTTAAATTTATCTGTTTCTATCGTATAAATATCATAACTATTTTGATTATATTTTTTGTACTTCATGTGATACCTCCCCTTTATTAATATGGCTAAGTTTTTTATTTTTACACTCATGATAACAGGTAACAAAATAATCATCAGTCATACCGGCTAAAAAATCTAAAACCATTCTTTTTTTCGAAGTAGAACAGATATATTCTTCTTTTTTAAAATTTAAAAAATTCTGATAAATTTTTGAATCTTTATTTTCTTCTTCCAAATCCTTTAAAAAAGATTGAAAATTAACTGAAAACATTTCCGAAATATACTTCTTTTCCTTCTTAGACAAAGCTTTATCATAAAGGTTTTGATAATTAAATTTTTTTAAAGAAACAATAGCATGATAAACCTCATCACTGAGTTTAATATAAGGTTTCCCTAAACTATTTTTTATGATATCTAATATAATAGTATTAACAATCTCACGATTCTTTGTGCCCAAAACTTCCCGAATTTCTTTGGGAATATCCTCTTTTTGAAACAACCCAAGCATACAAGCATCTTCAATGTCACGTCCTAAATAAGCAATAACATCGCTTATCCTTACTACGCATCCTTCCAAGGTCATAGGAATTAACTTTTTAACAACATCTTTATTAATATAAGTACTCTTATATTCCTCTAAAAATTCTTTTTTACCTTTCTTTTTAGGATGATACTCTCCACATACAAACTCTCCATTATGACACATAATTGCATCCAAAACTTGCAAAGTTAAATTACAACCTTCTCCACCTCGTTCAAGTTCCATTAAAACTCGAACACTTTCAATATTATGATAAAAATATCCTTCGCCATTTTCCATACTTATTTGATTTAAAACAGACTCTCCAAAATGTCCAAAAGGCACATGTCCTAAATCATGTCCAAGACTTGCTGCCTCGATTAAATCTTCATTAAGTCCAAGTGCTCTACCAATCGTTCGAGCAATTTTGCTAACATATTGAACATGGAGCATTCGCGTGGTAATGTGATCATTATTTTTCATAGAATAGACTTGAGTTTTGTCACTATATCTAACATATGCATAGGTATAAAGTATGCGATCAATATCTCGAAAAAAAGGACTTCGCATATCTTCTTTTTCTTCTTGAAAACGAATTGCATCTTTATCTAAACAAGCATAAGCACTAAGGCCAAAATTATGCCTTTCCATATTCTTTTCTAACAAGTTCTCCAATTTAATTACCTCCATATAAGAATGGTAACATATATTTGTTCGCACCGCAAGAAAAGTTCAAAATATTTGCAATAACAAAAGAAAAAATTAAACCAGCATAATACAAAACAATTATTTTTTAAAAGAAATATCGAAATTACTTGGTCCTTCAATACATTTGCCATCTAAAGAAAACCGTGAACCGTGACATAAACAATCCCAAGTTTTTTCTATCTGATTAAATATTAATCCACATTTCATATGCGGACATCTATTAAGAACAATATGTTCTTTTTTATTTTCGTCAACATAAATAGCGACATCTTGATCACCAATTTTTTTATAAATAACTCCTTGATTATTCACATTATTTTTAGTACTCTTCACTATGGCTAAAAAAGTAGAAAAAGAATCATGAATCAATCTTTCAATTTTTAAATTTCGATAAGGATTAAATAAAGAAATATAAGGATTTTGTTTTTTCAAAAGAATATCTCGAATAACTACACTCCCAATTGTCGCATTAGAAAATCCCCACGTTCCATAACCACCTAAAAACAAAAAGGAATCATCATGTTTACTAAAAGCCCCAATAAAAGGAAGATAATCATTTGTAAACAAATCTTTATTCGTCCATCTATAATCAAAAGATGAAAAATTTTCAAAACTTTCCTTTAAACAACCTCTTTTACTTGTAACTTCCGAATGAAACAAATAAAGTAAATAATTTTTATAATATCTTAAAGAAAGAACATCCTCATCTATATTGATCGCATTTAGCTCTAATGGATTATTTACCTTTTTGGCTACAATATAAGATGTTTCAGCATAATTTTTAAAAGGAAAAAGAAAAGGTTTTAAAAAATAAGGATAATGCGTTGCCAAAACAATTTTCTTTGCCGTTATCAAACATCCATTTATCAAAACTTCATAATAAGAATCCTTTTTGCAAATTTTTTCAACTTTAGAATTCTCATAAATATATGCTTTCAGAATCTGTTTTAAACCCTTAATATATTTTATAGGATGAAAAGTATAAGAATCTTCTATTTTTAAAGCAAGTTTATCTTGAAAATATGTTTTAAAAACTTTAACTTGATTTTTTATTAAAAAATCATATTCCTCATGAAGCTGGATCAAATTCTTTTCATGACTACAAAATAAATAAGATGAAGATTTTTTTAAATCACAAGAAATTTTTTCTTTTTTGATAATTTTTTGCAAAAGAAACACTCCATCTCTTTCAGCTTGTAAATATTTTGAAGCTACTTCACTTCCATGAAATTTCCGAATTTTTCTAAGCAAACTTCCCTGTAAATAAGTAATTTTTGCCGTGCTTTTCGAAGTGACACCATAACCGCAAAGTCTTTTTTCAACTAAAATAGTCTTAAGCGATGTATCTTTTAATTGATATAACACCGATAATCCACTTATTCCTCCACCAATAATTAGTACATCCACTTCCATATTTTTATCTATCTTTTTTAAAGCAACGCTTTTTTCCTCTTGCCAAATACTCATACTCTTCATACAATCACCATATATAGTATGAAAAGAAAAAAGTTTTTTAAACTGTTAAAAAATCAAATTTATAATAAAGCATAAAACAATGCCAATCATTGTTGGAAGAACAAAGGATAAAATTGTATAAAACCAACTATTTGTTTCCTTTTTAATAGTTAAAAGTGTCGTTGCACAAGGAAAATGACATAAAGAAAGAATCAAAAAATTAATGGCTGTTAAAATCGTCCAATGATTTACCAAAAAAATATTCTTCAAACTATCTAAAGATTCATAAGAAGTAAGCATACCTCCATTACTATATAAAAGAAGAAGCATCGGTATCACAATTTCATTCGCAGGCATTCCAAGAAGAAACGCAAGTAAAATTGCACCATCTAAACCAATAAGGACACCAAAAGGATTTAAAAAATCTTTTAAATAAGTGAGAATAGATAATCCCTCTATTTGGACATTTGCTAAAAAATAAATAAGGAGCCCTGCTGGAAAAGAAACAACCATCGCTCTTTTAAGCACATGTAAAGCCTTTTCTTTAATAGAAAAATAAATGGTTTTCAAAATTTTTGGTTTTCGAAAAGAAGGTAATTCTAAAATAAAAATAGGTTTCTCATTTTTTAAAACAAAGAAATTCAATAGATACGTAACCAGAAAAGTTAACAAAATTCCGCCAAGAATAATCAAAGATAAAATAAGTGCTGAATATATACTCCCTAAAAAAGAAGCATCCTGAACAAAAAACATCCCAATGATTGCGATCATCGCTGGAAATCTTCCATTACAAGGCATAAAAACATTAGTTAAAATAGAAAGAAGTCGCATTTTTTTTGATTCCATAATCCTTGTCCCGGTGACTCCAACCGCGTTACAACCAAGTCCCATACACATCGTTAAACTCTGTTTACCACAAGAACCACATTTCGAAAAAGGCTGATCTAAATTAAAAGCAATTCTTGGAAGAAGCCCATAATCTTCTAACAATGAAAACAATGGAAAAAAAATGAGCATTGGTGGAGTCATTACCGATACCACCCAATAAAGTGTTCGGTATCCTCCATAAATTAAAGGATTTAAAACACTTACAGGCAAAAAAGAAAGCAAAGAATATAAAGGCTTTTCTAAAAATTCAAAAAAAGAAAACAAAAGATCGGATGGAATATTTGAAAAATAAATAGTTAACCACAATATTCCAAACAAAAGGAGCAACATTAAAGGAAAACTCGTAAAACGATTAGAAAACAAAAAATTCCAAATTTTATCTTCTTTCTTTTCTTTTTCTTCTTTTCTTTCAATAACTCCTTCCAAAATTTTTAAAGCATTTTCATGATAACTTTCTCTGATCATTGCTTTAGAAATCATTTTTTGATAAAAATGTAAAACTTTCCTCTTTTCTTCTTGCAAATCCTTTTGCATACTGTATTCTTCATCAACTAAATATTTAATAGCTTCGCCCTTTCTTTCTCTAACAAAATATTTACAAAATCTTTCAATTTGAGGGGTATGTTCTACTAAAAAAGTATTGGTAAAAACAGCATGATTCATTTTTTCTAAAAGAATATCAAGCCCTACTCCCTCTTTCGCACTTGTTAAAACAACAGGAATTCCTAATTTTTTTTCTAATAATTCTTTATCAATAAAAATTTGTCTTTTTCTTGCTTCATCCATTAAATTTAAAGCAACTACAACTTCTTTTTTTACATCCAAAACCTCTAACAAAAGTTCCATACTTCGTTCTAAATTCGTCGCATCACAAATGACTACAGCTAAATCATAATCATTTTCTAAAACAAAATCACTCGCTATTTTTTCTTCATCACTTTCACACATTAAAGAATACGTACCAGGCAAATCAACTAATTCCCATAAAGTATCTTGATAAACAAATTCCTTTTTTTCATTGGAAACCGTCTTCCCAGTCCAATTACCCGTATGTTGTAAAGAACCTGTTAAGCTATTAAAAATAGAAGATTTTCCCACATTAGGATTTCCAATCAAACAAGCACTCCTCTTTTTCATACGCTTACCTCAATTCTATCCGCGTCACATGCTCGAACAGCAAAAACACAACCCTTTATTTGATAAGCAATAGGACTATGAAAAGGACTTTTAAATTTACAAACAATTTCTTCCCCTTTAATCAATCCTAAATGAAACAATTTAGCTTGTTTTTTTTCATCCAAAAATATTTCTTGAATAATCCCCTTTTCCCCCACTTTTAATTCACTACACTTCATAACAAACATACCTTTCTAAGATAGTATATGAAAGGAAAAAAGCAGTTGTTAAAAAAAGGAGAGAAAAAAAGGAAATTAAGAATTTTTCTTGTATATATTGGTAGAAGAAAAAATCTTCTTAGAAAGGAGGAAGATAAATGCTAAGCAACGATTTAGTTTTCAAAGAAATTTTTGGTACTCAAAAAAATATTTGTTTTTTAGAACGCTTCCTAGAAGAATTAAAAGAATTACCTGAGTATTCTTTAAATGGAAAAGCGACTATTTTAAATGGAAATCCTCTAAATAAAACGAATATTAAAAACAAAAGTGTTGTTTCAGATATTTTAGTAAGTATTCCAAATGAAATCATCAATTTAGAAATGTATACACAGTTTGATGAAGAAGATTTCATTAAAAGTAAAGTATATTTCTTTCGCATCTACTCTACTGATTTACCCGTAGGCAAAGACTATAAAGAACAACATAAAGTATCTCAATATAACATTTGTTTAAAAAGTTCTTTACCCTTTACAAAAGATCTAAAAACCGAGTATTTATTAAAAGAAAACGAAAAAAATATTGTTGTTTCAGAAGACTTAAAAGGGACCATTTATAACCTTGACAAATTAAATAAACAAAATTATAATGTGGGTGAAAATAATTTATTGGAGAGAATGCTTGGGTTAATCAAAGCAAAAACAGATGAGGAAAGAAACTCCATTGCGAAAGGAAGTGAATTATTAATGGATGTAGTAACTCAAATAAAAAAATTTCTTTATGATGAAGAAACTAAAGAAATGAAAAACTTTCCAGACAAATGGAAACGTGAAGGAATTAAACAAGGTGTTGAACAAGGAATTGAACAAAATCAACAAAAAATTATTATCAATATGTTAAAAGAACATGAACCTATTGAAAAAATTGCCAAATATACCGACTCATCAATTAAAGAAATTAATAAAATCCAAAAAGAACACTTTACAGAAAACTAAAAGTGTTCCTTTTTTTCTTCCAAAACAGATTCAACTTTATTTCCTAATTGATAAGATAATACAGTTTGTAAATTCACCTTTTCTGTACTTCGAAAAATATTTTTATCAATATAAGGATTTATTTTTCTTAACATTTTTAAGAGTTCCTTTATCTCTTTTCTTTTGCTATCTTGCTTTTTTTCTACAAATTTACACCCACAATTTAAGAAGGATAAATGATTTGTTTTTGCCCACGAAATAATATCTTCTTCCCGAACAAAATATAAAGGACGAATAAGCTCCATTCCTGAAAAATTATCACTTTTTACTCTTGGCATCATTGTTTTAAAAGAACCACTATAAAACATTGAAAGTAAAACCGTTTCAATCACATCATCAAAATGATGAGCAAGGGCAATTTTATTACAGCCTAATTTTTGAGCATAATCATAAAGATAACCTCTTCGCATTCTAGCACACAAGTAACACGGATGTTGCTCGTTTAATAAATTTGAAACATCAAACACATTTGTTTTAAAAATTTCTAAAGGAATATCTAACAATTCTGCATTTTCTTTTATTTTAAAAACATGCTCCTCACGATACCCCGGATCCATACAGATAAACTTTAAAGTAAAATGCATTTTCCCATGTTTTTGAATTTCTTGTAAACACTTCGCTAGTAAAAAAGAATCTTTGCCACCAGAAATACAAACCGCAATCGAATCATTTTCCTCTATTAAAGAAAATTCATTTATGGAATCAATAAAACCTCGCCATATCGTTTTACGATATTTTTTGATAATACTTCGTTCAATATTTTTAACTTCTTCTGTTCTCACTTATTAGCTCCATATCTACAGTTAATTGTTTAATTCTTTCCATAATTCTTCGTGCCTTAATTTTCTCATCACTTTTATCACTAAGCAAAAAATGTTTTTCCAATTCTTCCAAAGTCAAATTCGAGGTAAAAAAAGTTGTTAAATTATGATTCATTCTCGTCTGTAAAATCGTTCCTAAAACTTCATCACGACTCCATTCAGATACCTTCTCAGCCCCTATATCATCAATACATAAAATATCAATCGTTTGGTATCTCTTCATTCTGGATTCATAAAGTTCCCAATCTCCCTTTAATTCTCGCAAAATTTCTGGAAAATAAATGACTTCAGCAGAAACATTTTTCTTTTCTTTAAGCTCATTAAACAATGCACTTATCAAAAAGGTTTTTCCAGAGCCAAAACTACCATGTAAATATAAACCTTTCATATTTTTAGAAAAATCAAAACTTTCATAAAACCGATCTAACCATTTAATAACTTCAACTCTTTTTTTATCTTTTACATCAATATCTTTCATCTTTGCTTTAGTTAGCTCATCCTCTTCACACTCTTTAAGCTGTTTTAATTCCCATTCTTGTTTTTTATATTTACAAGGCATGTATGTTCCATAAATACCCTCTTCTGTTTTTTCCAAAGTAGAAACATGACCTCTATAAGCATTTTTGCAAGTAAAAAGCCCACGGCAAGACTCACAGTTTTTTAATTCTTTTAAAGTATCTAAAATTTTAGTAGTTTTTTTCATTGCCTCTTCATTTGTTAATCTTAAATGTTGAACAATCTTTACAAATTGTGGATCTTTTAAAGCTTCTTCATAATTTTTTTGCAAAGCTTCTTTTTCTTTTAAAGAAAATCCAAATTGCATAAGTAATCACCTCAATCCTCATATTTTTTTAAAATACTCTCTAATTCTAATTCCTCTTGTTCAGATAAATTTTCTTTTCCAATCTTTTCATCAAACCAAACAGGAACTTCTTCATTTACTTCTTTTTTTGTTTCCTTTTTTAATTTATTTGTATATTTTTTATGCTCTTTTTCAGCTACTTCCATAGCATCTCTAGCTGTTTCAATACCAAGTCTTTTCCATTGACCAGCAATAGTTTCTACAAAAGCGATATTAAGCTTATTATTATTTTTCTTCAAAACATAATCCACTAAAACATTAACAACAGCTGGCTTTAATTCGATATCAATCAATAAATATTCTAAAAGTTTTAAATCTCTAGAAGTAGGATTTCCATTTTGGTATTTACTTTTCAAAAAATCATAAGGAGAAGTATTCTCAAAAACCTCAATAATTTTTCCTTTTTTACTTGTATCACCAACTGGACTTTTTAAATACTCGGGTTGCAAGCGATAAACTAAAGTCGGAAGTTTACCATGATTATTATACTGATAATATTTTCTAGTTTGAATTCGAAGTTTATCTTTATCAATTGCCCCAGTTTCATTCATACTCATTCGTAAAATTTCTACCATTTTTAATGTATCTAAATTATAAACAAAAGCTAAATTATTAATTAATGAACGAATCCGTTTATTAAAAGTACGCTCAGTCACAAGTCCTTTAGGCAAACTACTAATAAGTAAATCAAAATCTACTTGATCATGCATCGTAAGCGGGACTTCTTCTCTTCCTATCGCATCAAAACCAGACATTGTATTACTGGATTTAAAAACATCATCAAACATTACCGTTATCTCTTCATACTCTTTTAAAGAAAAAGTTATTGGAGAATACTCTTTTTTTAACATTTCATATTCTGTTGCCCCAATATTATTATATAAAACGACATTAAATATAGGATTAGCAAAAAATTCTTTAGGACTCATTGGAGAATAAAGTTCATAAACATAATTATTAGGTTCCCCTGCTAAAAAATAGGTTCGAATAAGTCCCATTGCTTCTAAAGCTTTTCGAGAAAGTTTTATCATTTCTAAATTTGTTTTTAAGAGAGTCATTAAATGATGATGTGTATAATCTGCACTGACAAAAGCATAACGATCTAAGTCTCTCCAAAAAGTTAAATACAAACTAACAGCAGTTGCCCCAATAATTGGCTCATAAAAACTAACCAAATTTTTTCGATCTTGTTCAGTCAAAATAGTTTTATTGACTACAATATATTTATCCGCGGGTAAAAGAGTAACAACTGCCATAAAAATCCGTTCCTTTCAATACATATTATAATATCAAAAAGAAAAAAAAGAAACTCCTAACAAGCATCGTTACAAGTTCCTTCTAATGTTTTCTGAATTAAATCTACATAAATACTTTTAAGTTCTTCTTTTTGAACATCCGATAAAGGTTCAAATCCATTTTTCTGACTATCTACGCTTCCTTCATGAAAACTAACAATCTTACCATTTAAAACACCTACTACGGTTGGAGCAAAAAGACGCTTTTTCCCGGTAGAAATTTCTTTTCCTTCTTTATTTTCCAAAGAATATTCACTCAAATATTCATCTAATAATTCAACAATTTGATAATATCCGTTATTTCCTTCTTTAGAAGTAACGACTTTATCATTTTCATCCAATTCTAAAACATCGCGAATATTTTGAATATCTAAATAAAATATCTGAGCAACCCCCACTTCTCTAGCTGCTTCTTCTAAAATAGGTAAAATACTTCTGCACCAAGGACAACTAGAAAAACCAAAATAAATTATACCAGTTCTATTTTTTAAAATATCGATAATCTCTGACTCACTTCGATATACAAATGGATTATCAATAGATAACGTGACAACTGGGTAATTTAAATTATTGGATTCGTTAATTTTTCCGTTTAACAATTCATATTCTTCTTTAATTTTTATAGCATCTGTAATTATCGGAGTCTCTTCAACTTTTTGCAATGCCAAAAAACCACATCCACAAGCTATAAGTATAATAATGCCAATTAATACTAAAAACATCCTATTATTCTGTTTCAATACTACCACTCTTTTCGTTTATAATTATAACCGATAGTATGATGAAAAAACAAGAAAAATCCTTTTCGAATACCCTTAAAGAACATCGTTACATTTTTCTCTATCTTTTGGCGATAAAACCCTACTTAATCGTTCCATTTCAGATACTCTTAAATGTGTAGTTGAATCTGAACAAAAAGGATCTAATCTTTCTTCTATAAATGTATTTACATAACTAACCATATTTTGGATTCGTTCAAACTCTAGTTTACTTTGTAAATCAAATATTTCTCCTTCTTTTTCATTATTTGAATCAAGAATTCGATTTTCCTTTAATAATTCTTCCTGATCACTAAGTAATTGACGTTTTTTTCTCTCAAACTCATGAAGTTCTCTCTTTAAAAGATATAAAGTAGCCTGCGCTTGTTTTTTCTCTATTCCATATTCAGAAGTAATAGCCCAAAACATCATTGAAAGACCAAAGCAACTTATACCTATATTTATAAACGTAATCCCTTCAGAAATTGGATTATTAAATTGGTTAATCCTATTAGCAAGACATTCCATCAAATTCACAAAACTTGAACAAAAAAGTAAAGTTCTTCCTTGAGTATAAACATCATGTTTTTTTTCAAGTTCTTGTTGAACAGTATTTGCACTTTTTATAAATTTTTCTAAAATTTCAATAGAATTTTCACATTGTAAAATTTCTCTAAAATATGGTGCATAAGGAACTACATGCGTATTCCCCTCTTCATCAGTTAATTTAACCATAAAATTTTCTTTTATATAGCTCTTCCACATATAAATCACCGCCATTTATAATACCAATAAATCAAAATATTTTCAATGAAACAAATAAAAAAAGCTAAAAATCAGCTTATTTTCATCAAATTTTTAATATTTTTAATCACTTTCTTTTCAATTCTAGAAATATAGGATTGACTTATTCCTAAAATCTCAGCAACTTCTTTTTGCGTATAACTTTCTGTATTATTAAGACCATAACGTAACACCATAATTTGTTTTTCTCGTTGATTTAATTTATTGATTTCTTTCGAAATAAAATTTCTTTCTACCTGACGTTCATATTCTTCACTAACTAAATCACTATCTGTTCCCAATACATCTTCTAAATGAAGCTCGTTTCCCTCGCTATCATAATTCAAACTGTCTTCTAAAGATATTTCTTTTTTTCTTTTTTTATTCTTTCTTAAAAACATTAAAATTTCATTAGAAATACACCTGGAAGCATAAGTAGCTAATTTAATATTTTTAGACATTTTATATGTATTAATCCCTTTAATTAAACCAATAGTTCCAATACTTACTAAATCTTCTCTATCATAACCAGTATTTTCATATTTCTTAGCTAAAAAAACAACTAATCGTAAATTATGTTCAATTAACACATTCTTAGCTTCCTCATCCCCTTTTTTTGATTTAATTAAATAATCAAATTCCTCTTCTTTAGATAATGGGGGTGGAAGTTTATCACTACTTCCAATAAAAAAACAACTTGAATACTTCTTTTGTAACCATGCTAAAATTTTTTTAATCATAACAGATCCTCCAGACAATAAGAATTTAATAAACAATCAACACCATCTTCTAAAAAATTTTCTTCACCAATTCCTACTAAATAATTTGTACTTGTACATCCAGCAATTTCAATTGCTTTAATTTTCATACACTTCATAACACCATGGAACTTAACAGTTTGAAAAGGAACATAATAAAAATGAGTTTTAGAAACAGGAATCTTTGACCTATTTACAACAATAATCTTCTTTTTAGTAAGTGGGTCAGTCAAAGTATTACCTGTATCTAAAAAAGAATTTAACGTAACTTTTTTTCCATTTAGAAAATAAATAGTTACTGGATAATACTTTTCATAATGATGAACTTCTCGTCGTTGTTTCACATAAATATATAACATAACGGGAGAAAATATGACTAAAAAAAGATAATTAATAGAAATCGTATCATAACTAAAAACAAGTCCATAATGGGATTCACTAAAAGATAAATTTAAAAAATAAAGAAATCCTCCTAAAACAGTGCTTGTCATATAAAGATAACCAAGATTTTGAATAAAATACTTATAATCTTTTACGCCAAAACTTATAATACACATCAAAGCACCTAAAATAATTTTAAAAACAAATAAAAGAAAAGAAGAAATGGGCAAAAACAAGAAAAAAATAGTTAAAGAACCTACAAAAGAACCAAATATAAGTTTTTTTAAAGAAGTATTTCTTTTTAAAGTATTATTTACTGTAAGTAAAAGGACAAAATCAAAAAACAAATTTAAGAGAAAAACTAAATCCACATAAACCGTCATCTTTTCACCCTTTTAAGTATATAAAAAAAACGACAAATATCTTGTCGAATTTTATATTTTTAATAATTATCTTTACTTCTTAAAAATGATGGGATATCAAATTCAGTATCATCTTCGTCAATTCTTCGTTTAGGCATCATATTTGATGTATCATCATCACCTTTACCATCAAAGCCTGTCGCAATAACAGTTACAATAACTTCATCAGTTAAATTAGAATTCGGAATAGCTCCGAAAATAATATTAATATCACTATTTGCAGCTTCTCTTACAGTTTCTACAGCATCTTCAATTTCAAAAAGTGTTAGATTATCACCACCAGTAATATTAATAATTGCATCTGTAGCTCCATCTATTGTTGTTTCAAGTAATGCACTAGAAACAGCTTGTCTTGCAGCTTCAACAGCTCGATTATCGCCAACTCCCATTCCAATACCAATTAAAGCAGTTCCAGATTTTTCCATAACAGTTTTAATATCTGCAAAGTCTAAGTTAACAATACCAGTAACTGCAATCAAATCTGAAATAGATTGAACACCTCGATGTAAAACATTATCTACTTCTTTAAAAGCATCTTTAAAAGTAGTTGTCTTATCAATAATTTCTCTTAATCGATCATTTGGAATAATAATTAAAGTATCCACATGCTTTTTCAATTCTTCTAATCCAACCAAAGCATGTTCCATTCTTCTTTTTCCTTCAAAACGGAAAGGCTTCGTTACAATTCCAACAGTTAAAGCACCAGATTCTTGGGCAATCTCAGCAATTACCGGTGCTGCACCTGTACCAGTCCCACCGCCTAAACCACAAGCTACAAAAACCATATCGGCACCTTTTACAGCTTCTTCAATTTCCGTCTTACTCTCTAAAGCAGCCTCACGCCCAACTTCTGGATTAGAACCGGCTCCACGGCCACCAGTAATATTTTCTCCAATTTGAATTTTGTTTTTGGCTTTACTTGCATTCAAAACTTGTAAATCCGTATTTACAACGTAAAATTCTACACCTTGAACACCTTCTTCAATCATTCGGTTAACCGCGTTATTCCCGCCTCCACCAACACCAAACACTTTTATTTTTGCAATTGGATCAATTTTCAAATTACTATCCATAATACACCCTCCTTAATTATCGAAAAAATAGCCAAATAATTTTCCAAGAATAGAATTTTCTCCAAAGCTAATTTTCTTATTTATCGTACACATATCTTTAATTTCTTCTTCACTAAATATCGAAAAATCTTGATTTCGATTTCGAAATTTATCTTCATAATATTTAAGTAACCCAACACTAGTGGAATAGACATTACTACGAACCCCAAGTTCTTTAGTTACTCCAACCTTTGCACTATGCCCAAATATCTCCTCTAATAACAAAGAAAAATTTGTCATTTCGCTTACTCCACCTGTTATCATTATATAATGAATTTCTTTTTTTGTTAAGTGATTTATTTCTTTTTTCACGATTTTTAATATTTCAGCTAATCTTGAAGATGCTACTTCAGTAGCCTCATATTCACTAACTACAACTTCTTCTCCATTTTTTGTAGTATATTTCTTTTTAATAGAGGCACTTACACCCCTATTATGAGCAGTTGCCAAGGTCATCTTAATATCTCTAGCATCTTTAAAAGAAACTTTAAAAATGTAAGCCAAATCTTGTTCAATATTTCTTGAACCAAGCTCTAATGTCTCACAATTTGTAAGTAAGCCTTTATTAAAGATAGAAATTTCGGTTTTTGAATATCCCAAATTAACAAAGACTCCGACATTATCTTTCATCATTTCTTTTTGAAATTCAAAGTAATCGCCAATTGTTCCTAGCGTAAAATCAACTACTTGAACACCAATTTGCTCCAAACATTTCACTAAAGTATAAGCATTTTTTCTAGGAACTGTAGTAACTAGACATTTAACTGTCAGCTTAGAAGCTTCAACTCCAAGAGGATTTTTAATACTTTCACCTTCATCGATATAATATGAAGTTGGTTTAATACTAACAATCTCACGTTCATTATCAATTCGATTATATGTACAAGCTTGCATAGCTCTTACAATATCGTTATTTCGAATTACATGATCCTCACTAGTTATTGTAGTAGAACCTTCAGCTAGAAAAAATTCACTATTTTCACTAGGAACTCCTAAAAAAACATTAGAAATTTTTATTCCCAAAATATTTTCACATTTTTGAAATGCTTCTTCCAATTTAGCAATTAAGGGCTGTGGCTCAACAACAAACCCCTTTGATATTCCTAAAGAAGGTGTAGAAGATGCAGCAAGAATTTGAACTCGATTCTTAAAAATCTCACCAACAACTAATTTAATAAAATTAGAACCAATATCAATACTGGCTATGATTTTTCGCATACCTTTCACCTATCTTCTAAAAATCATTATACCTAAAACAAAGTAAAAATACAAGAATTGTCGAAAAAAATTCAAATTTTTCTTAAGTAAAAAAAATTTAAATCAAGAATCTGTAACTACTCCAAAATCATCTTTTAAAATTATTTACAAAAATTTAATAAGTGTACTTTTCTCTCGCTAAATTATTTTAAAGGTGTCAAAATAATTCTAAAACTATCAGCAGTATTAGCATAACCCCAACCATACGTAAATGAAAATATCCCAGCATCCGTTCCTCTATTATATTGCAAACTTCTATAAAAAGTAGGTGATGTTTCAGATATAAAACGCCCTTGATTTAAATACCAACTATTCATATACATGTTAGAAGAATTTGTGATAAAAAAAGGTCCCATTTCCCCTGTTGCATCACCTAAAATTCTTTGATCAAAATTTAAATTAGAATTAGAATAACTATACATATCATAATATTTAGATATAGGCCAATCATAGCCATCTGTAAGTTCCGTTAGACCAGAAGTGTCCCCAGCACACGTTGGACAACTAAACTTGCCATTAAATCCTGAATTATACATACTATTTCTTCCACTTAATAATTTTCCATCAAGATTAACAGATGCATTCATCATATATTCAAAACTACCACCATTCATATCAAATATGCCAGTAATATTATTAGTTGTGCTAGCTAAAGAACTACTAGGATAAGCCGTATTACAGCTATTATCATTACAATATCTATTACATTCTTCATTCGTTCCTGTATTTCCACAAGTGGGCTCATTATTTGCTTGATAGCCAGTTAAAAAATCAGAATTATTATTGATTCTTACACTTGTCGCACTTCCATATGCACTATGCTGTAAGTAGGCTACTGCTCCCCACTCTGTATTCTTCATCATATGACTATCTAAATTTCTTTGATAGTTATATGAACTATAGAAGGCATTTGCAACTTGTATTCCTCGCCAACTGTAAACATTTGGTTTTATAATTACTTTTCTTGAGTCGTTAACATTTTGTTCGGCTTCTGTTGTACTCGTCGCTCCATCATATCCTGTTTCAAATTTGCCGACCCAGAATCCTGTTGATGGAATACTTAGGAATGCGGGATGCATCATATAGTCTCCAATACCACAATTTCCACTTTTTCCACTTTCCATAGGTGTGGTACATTCGTCGTTCTTATCATCACTGGTATTGTAATCACCAAAAATTATAGGGATTTCGTGTACTTTACTTTCATCAACACTTGTTAAACTATCATACAACCCTAAATCCCATAATTGATATCTGTATTTGGGGATCCACACAAAATAACTTTCGATTTTCTCTTCTGGTATGATTTCATTATCTTCATAACTTTTATTTGTAAAATCGACATAACGGAGTAATCCTTCGCTATTTGCTACCTTTCCTTCACTTACTAAAGATACTTCTTCCTCACTGATTGCTCGATTATAGATTTGAACATTTTCTACATTGACATTGGCAAAATCTTCATGAATAGTAGTATTCAAATTTGTAGCTAGAGAAAATGGCTTTACAGAAGCAGAAATCTTTAACTCTATATCTAAATTTTTTACTAATTCGCTATTTAAAAATAATTTTATGCTTTTCCCATCATATGTTCCTATTGCTGTATATGTTTCCCCTAAATTTATTGGATTTTCTGAATTAACATTTTGATATATACTCCCATCATGAACATCAAAACGAATTTTTCCACTTGAAAGAACATGTAAGCCTATTCCAGCATTTTCCCAATTTCCAATTAAACGATTATAACTTGAACCACTTAATTCATTCATTGAAAAAGTTATTGCCAAAGTTACCCCATTCGAAAACTCATAATTCTCTAATCCTAAGTCGATATAATCATCTACACCATCAAATGAAACATAGCCATTCTCTTTTGTTGCTCCATAAACGTTACCTTGGCTGTTTAATGTGTCGTATTGGTCATCTAAAATGACAGAGTTTGCCCATTTTTTATTGGCATAACTATACCATTCACTTTCTAAATTAGCTTTTTTAACTGTTCCATTTTCTTCGATTGTGACAGGGACTAGCTCATCTTTTAAAACTGGATCTGTTCCATTTAAGATTCCTTCGGTATATGTAGTTGTAAAATAAAGTTCACATCTTGTTTTATATTCACCCATATTATTTACGACTGGACTCCAACTTACACTATCCCAGTTAATATAAGCATCATTCGTGCAGGTTGATTTTTCTCTATCATAATAGTAACCACTTTCTTTACTGGGAATATAATTTGTTTGTTCATCCTTTAAATAAATAGCTAGTTCTATATTTTCTTTTATAGAATACTCTTTTATTTTATTTTCTTTTTGAAGTAAACTTGTGAAACATACTGAGATGGACATAATTAATAAAAAAAGGATAAAACACTTTTTCATTCTCTCACCTATTTCTATTATGGTTAATTAGGAGTCATTATACTCATGACTTATTATGTCATATTCATTATATCATTTTTTCTTTTAAAAATTTAAAAAAAATTATCCTAGTCTCCCAGAATAATCTTATCATGATACCCCCCCCCCCATGTCAATTTACAATTGCTTGACAA
>CALVUM010000056.1 GCA_944363605.1 uncultured Bacilli bacterium | reverse complement strand
AAAGAAATATTTAAAATTCTGTAAGCATTGTGGAAAAGCATTTATTGCAAATAACCCAAAAGCACTATATGATACATTTAGTTGTAAAAACCAAGAAAATGTTTATAATAGTAGAGCAAGATTAAGTTCAAATGTAATAAAAACAAAAGATGGACTAACTGTAAAAGTAACACCAAGTGAAGAATTATCTAATGAAATAATAAAAAACTAAAAAAAATAATATATAAAATATTTGTATATAATAAAAGAGGAAAAGATGGATTTAATAAAAAAGATAAATAGTATTTATCAAAAGAATCAAAATATTGAAATATATTTAGATATGGATGGGACAATTGTTGAATTTTTATTTGATAATGAGAATAGTTTTATGAAAAAAGGTAAATATCTTAAAAAAAGACCTATTATGCCTATACTTAATACTATAGAAATTATAAAAGAGAAATATCCTTTAATCGTATTTAAAATATTAAGTTGTTCTAGTACAAATCAAATGAAAGAAGAAAAAAATGCATGGATTGATAAATATATTCCATATATATGTAGAAAAAATAGAATTATTTTTTCAAAGGAAAACGGAGACTATTCTGACGAAACCATTAGCACTATAAAAGCAACATATTTATTAAAAGAAAGCTCAAATTCAAATATACTCTTCTTAATAGATGATAATGTTAAAATTCTAATGGAAGTGCAAAAACTAGGAAAAAATAATATAATTCCTATACATGTTACTTCTTTATTATTATAAAGATAACAGGTTGATGAAAATATTCATCAACCTGTTAAAGGATATTACAGCATCCTAAGTACTTCCAAACGAGCTTTGCCAGGTGCTAAAAGTAAATCCAGCGTTTCGTTGTGTTTGATAGATGCTGTGGCATGCTCAAAATGATCACGAATTTGACCGTTAGAATCCATACTGTATTTAGGGTGACCAGGGTTCATAGACTTGTTTCCCATTCTTACCCTTGTTCCATCGCTAAGGTAGAAACCTGCCTTGTGATAAGAAGAAAAAATATCTTCAATAGGGAGAGAGAGAAACTTATCTTCAAGATAAGAGACATATTGGTTATCATAAGACCCTTGGTTTACTGGATTCATGGTATTCACGTAAACTTCCATGCCAGTCAGTTTATTAGCATACTTGATAAAATCCAGTAAACACTGTTCTGTCGGAAACTCATCTTCTGTAGCCAAAATACCTAAATAAAGTTTGGTTTTCCATTCACTTTGTTTAAAACGGAAAGAAATTGCTTCGCTCCGATATGAAACTTTGATTTCGTCGACAATACCATCAAGCGATTTCAAAACGTCATACCGAAGGCCATTTGTGAACATTTTCACGGTGAGACCTTGCTCCTTAGCATATTCAGCAAATTTGACAATATCTGGATGCAAAGTAGGCTCTCCACCATGAAGAAAGAAATTTTCCAAACCGTTTTCTTTTGCGAAAGAAACAGCTTCCTTAAAGTTGCTCCAAGTGAGAAAACCACCAGTATGTACATCCTTTTCAATGCAGAATGCACAATTGGAATTGCAACGCTTGGTTAACAAGCAGAAAAATTCCTGAAGATCATGTTTTTCCCGCTTGTGAGTAGGAATCCTAATCATAGAGTAACCCTCCTTTATATAATGTGTGTAACATACGGGACATTAGGATTATAGCATATTTTTATACAAAAATCAATTAAAAACTAATATTGACATAAAACTTTTTGTATGGTATACTAAAATATGTGATTTTTATATAAAAGGGAGATAAAAATGAAAGTAGAAACAATTAATTTAAACAATCTAACAATGAATGATATTCAAAAGCAACAACATAGAGTGAAAGTTATTTTATTAAATTCCAAAGATGAAGTTTTATTATGCAGAAGAAATGGTGTTTATAATTTTATAGGTGGACATATTGAAAATGGCGAAGGACCTTTAGAATGTGCACAAAGAGAAGTTAGAGAAGAAACAGGAATAACAATTAGACTAGGAAATTTTAATTCTCCATTTTATAAATTACAATGTTTTGAAAAAAACTATTATAATTTAGGATTAAATTATTTTACAACAATACAATTTCTTGACGGAAGAACAGATGCACAAGTTGATTTAAGTAAGCGTCAACTAGATGAAAACGAATCGAAGCAGATTTTTACTCTTGAATATATTCCATATTCGAAATTAAGAAGTACTTTAGAGGA
Organism: uncultured Bacilli bacterium; assembly: GCA_944363605.1. Taxonomy (GTDB): domain Bacteria; phylum Bacillota_I; class Bacilli_A; order RF39; family UBA660; genus Ventrenecus. Next base: position 385 of record CALVUM010000056.1, on the reverse strand, counting down.
CAATAGAGAAATTGCTAGAGGGGAAAAAAGAGAATTTATAATTGATGAAATGTTAAAAGTTCTTGATGAGTATGATGAATATAAAAAGCAAAGTATAAATTATGAGAGAGGATCAGATGAAGAACGTTAAGAAGAAATATATTTCATCAACATACTTAAAAGATGTTGATGAATATGATTTTCATTGTTTTGAAGATAAAAAAAATAATTGTTACATATCAATAAAAAAAATAATATCCATAAAAGAGCCATTTTGTACGCAAAGTAGTGGGTGCTTAATAGATAATAATTATTATATAATAGAACTAGTTCCTTTAAACGAAAACTATTGTATAAGAATCTTTGTAGATAAATATAAAAAAGTAATATTATACTATTTTGATAT
>CALVUM010000055.1 GCA_944363605.1 uncultured Bacilli bacterium | reverse complement strand
ACCAATGGAATTTAAAAAAGATGAGTCCTGTACAATACAGAAATCATCTTCTTCAAAATAACCAAATTAACCAATAAATTATACCACTATCGTGTCCATTTTATAGGGTACAATTCACAATGATTTAGGTGGAACCAAACATATTTGGCAACACTCAACATAGCGAATTGAATGTTCCTTTATTATTTTATGAAGTTTCCTTCATCTATATACATGTTAACATAGAAAAAGTGTTTTTACAAGTTGCTTTTAAAACTGTTGTGTATTATATTATAGCAATTATCTGATATTTAAGGTATAGTTAAATTAGAAATTAAAGTATTTAGGAGTTGAACAAATGCAAGATTTTAATTATCATACACATACATTTAGATGTGGGCATGCTGACTTAATAGAAGATGAAGAATATGTAAAAGAATATATAAAAATGGGTTTTAAGAAAATTGTTTTTACTGATCATTGTCCAGAAAGAACATTGATAGATACTAGAGTGAATATAAGAATGCAGTATAGCCTAAAAAATGAGTATTTAGCAAATATACAAAAATTAAGAGAAAAATATGCCAAACAAATTATTATTGAAAGTGGATATGAAGTAGAGTATTTACCAGGAGAAGAAGCGAGTCTTTTAGAATTAAAAAAAGAAACTGATAAAATCTTGTTAGGGCAACATTTTCTATATGATAGAAATAAGAATTTGAAAATTTTTGGAAGTAAAAATAAATTTACGAAAGAAGAATTGAAAGAATATGTAAACTATATTGAAGAAGCGGTTAAATTAAGAATTCCATCTTTAATTGCTCATCCTGATATTTATATGTTAGGTAGGGATAGTTTTGGAAAAACTGAGAGTGAAATAGCTCATAGAATATGTGAAATAGCCGAAAAATATAGTGTTCCATTGGAAATAAATTTAAACAAAATATTTAGTGATACATATTATAAAGATAAAAAGTTGAATGATGATTCTATTCAAGTGCAAAGAAAAAGAATAATAGATATTGCTTATCCATGCAAAGAATTTTGGGAAGTCGTTGCTAATTACAATATTAAAGTATTATATGGGATAGATGTGCATCATAAAGGGCAAATAAGTTTATTTAATAATCTTGTTACGTTAGCTAATGAAATTATTGGTAAAAATACTATAAATAAATTAAATTTTATTACAAATGATGAAGTTTTATTAGAAAGTATACCCTTTTTAAAGGGATGTTTTTCTGTTACTCAAGATTTAAGAGGTCATTCAAGTGCTTTAAGATATGTATGTGTAAAAGATGGTATAACTTATTTTGTAAAAATATATAAAAATAATAGAATTGAAGAATTAGATTCTATTCAAAGTATTTATGATAGATTAGGAATTCCAACGCCTAAAATAGTAGAAAATGGTTATTTAGAAGTTTATGATAAAACTTATGTTATATATGAATATATTAAAGGAAAAACGCTGAAAGAACTTACTGAAGAATTAGAAGTTGAAGAGCTTGAAATGATAGGGAAAATGGTTGGAAATTATCTATCAAAGTTTAAAAATATTAGTGATAATAAAGAAATATTGATAAAAACATGTAATAGTGAATTTGAATCATTAATAGAAATTTTATTTAAAATTAAAAAAAATAAATTTATTAATACAGATAGAGTGATTAGAAATTTTAATTATTTAAAAGAATATTTATATGAAACCTGTCCTTCTTTCATCCATAAAGATGTTAATTTAAATAATGTAATCATCTATAATAATGTACCTTATTTTGTTGATACAGATGGTGGTAAAATAAGTTTTTGTGCATTGGACTTTAGGGGAATATGCTGGTGGACTTGGGATGGAGATAATAAATTAAATGAACAGGCGATGTATAGGGGGATTTTTCAAGGATTATTTAATAATAAAATACCAGATAATTTCCATAAAGAAATTGCATTTACAATATATTATGAATTTCTTCTTAAAGTACAAGAAGCATTTGTTAATAATGATCACGATAGAATGGATTTTATTTTTAAAAAGTTTGGTAAGATATTTGCCAAAACAAACTATTTTGAAAACTATAAATTTGAGTGGTTTTCTTAAAAATATACATAGTATTTTTCTCTATACTAGAAAAACTTTTCTTTAAACTGAATGTTTTCTTTTTTAAATCTTATAATAAAAGTGCTTGGTTGTTTTAGGGATTTTTTTCTTTTTTTCATTTACTTTGGTTGAAGATTTTGGTATGATAAAATAGTAAGAATGAAAGAATAAAAGAGAGGTTGATCTTTTATGCAAAAAGATGTGATTGAAAAAATCGATTTATTAGTAGCAATGTCAGGTACAACTAATAGTTATGAACCTTTACAAGAAGAATTGCTTCAACTTGAAAAACAGATTGAAAATAAAAAAAATCAAGTTCGTAATTTAAAGAAAAGTATTTCTGAGAATACCTATATTAAAGCAAGTGATCGAATTATTGATGAAAATATTAAGATTAGTATTGAAAATAAAATTCAGTATTATCAAGATAGTTTAGAGGATTTGCTTTCTCAATTGAAAGGATTTTCACAAGAAGAAATGGCTATTCATTCTTCTATTATTTCTTTAGAAGAAGAAAAAAAACAATTAGAAAGTTTCTTTTCATCATTAGAATTAAAGTTAAAAACTATTGGAAAAAAAGATAAAAGTGTTTATCATTTTTATGAGGAATTAATTGACAAAACCAAAAATGATTTAGATAAAAACAACTCTCTTTTAAGTGATTATCAAACAAAATATGAGCAAGTATGTGATAAATTAGAACAATTTGGTAATCGGCGTGGAGATGTAGAAGAAAGTCTTCAAAAAGAACAAGAACGTTTAAAAGAAATTAATCAATTTTTAGCTAGTCCTACTTCTTATGTTGATCAAAAAGCTAAGCAAAATGATGAGAAATTAATTGATCAATTTACTTCTCAATTAGAAGAAATGGAACGTCGTCGTTTAGAAATTTTAACAGATCCATCTTTTATTGCTCATGATGCTGTTATGCTTATGGTTGACGAAAAAGAAGATAAGGCATTAGAAAAAGTACGAGAGTTAGTAACTATTGTTAAATCTAGACCTTTTATGGAGTATGATAAAACGGATTTAGAAGAATTGCTTGAAAGAACGATAAATGAACGAGATGGTTTAGCTACTCAACTTGAAAATAAAATATATTCTAATAAAGAATTGATGGTGGTTGAAACTCGTTTGAAATTTTTAGAAGAACGCAAGAAAGAACTTTTAGAAGAAATCCATTCTTTAGAAGAAAAAATAAAAAATATGGATGTTGTATCTGTAAAATCCCTTATGGAATATGTGGAAGAATCTAAGGCTTGTCGAGATTCTCTACAAGAAGATATTGATGAATATAAAAAAGTTATTTCTTCTCATCAAGAATTTAAAACACCTAAGAAAGAAGCTAGTTTACGAGCAGCTTTAAAAAAGAAAGAAGAAGAATATATTTTTGTTAATCAGCTAGTGCTTTCTTTTGAAAAGGATTTGGAAAATTTGGTTATTCGATCTCGTAATTTAGAAGAGAAAACTTTACAGGAATTAACCGGAATTTTAGAGAATATTGAAGTGGAAATAAAAGATATTCAAAAAAATCAAGTTTTGATGAATTCTTCAAAAGACATTTTAGCTGTTGAAAAAGATAAAGAAAATTTAAAAAAATTAAATGATGATGTTCATGCAATTGTTCATCGTCAAGAATTTGAAAAAATGCCTGATGAAATTTATGATGAAATTGAATTATTGCTAGGTTCAATGACACCTTTAGAACCTCAAAAAAATTCTGAACCAGATGACTTTGTAAATTTAAGTGATTACCGAATTGACCTTGTTTCTTCTGATGAAGATTCTGTAATTGAAGATAGTGATGCAGAGACTAGTATTCCAGAGCCTGTGATTGTAGAAGAAAATGTGGATATGGATCCAATGCTTGTGGAAGAGGACATTCCTTTAGAACCGGTATTTATGGAGGAGATGGAAGATTCGTTACCTGTTACAGAAGAACAAAATGATGATTCCATAATATTTGAGCCTGTTAAAGAAAATGAAGTTTCTGTAATAGAAGAGGGAAAAAATAATTTAGAATTTTCTTCTGAAGAACCAAAAGAGAAAGTAAATAATCGTTTTAAGGTCATTCGAGTTGAGCCTCTTACTTTAGACGTACAAGATATGGAAAAGCTAGATTCAGATACAGAAAATATTGATGATGAATATATTAGTTTTAATAATTTATTGGAAGGTGATGAGGATGGAAATAAAGATTAATTCAATTATTACACTTTCGAATGATGAACAATATATGGTTTTAAATGAAACAATTTTTGAAAATAATCATTATTTTTTGGTAATGGGTGTAGATGATAATCATGAAATTTTGTCTTCTAAAGTAGCAATTTTTAAAGAAGAAAAAGAAAATGAAGATGTTTATGTTTCTAAAGTAGAGGATTCTAGACTTATTATTGAACTTACAAAATTATTAAAAAATCAATTGTAAAAAGTAAACAGAGTGTTTGCTTTTTATTTTACTTTTTAAAAAAAATTTAGTATAATATTTTTGTAGTAAGGAGGTAAATTATGGAATTAAAAGGAAGTAAAACTGAAGCAAATTTAATGGCTGCTTTCGCTGGTGAAAGTCAAGCACATACAAAATATAAATATTATGCTTCTCAAGCTAAAAAAGATGGATATGAGCAAATGGCTGCCATTTTTGAAGAAACTGCTAATAATGAAAAGGAACATGCTAAACTTTGGTTTAAAGCTTTACATGGTGGTAGTATTCCTGATACTTTAACAAATCTTAAGGATGCTGCAAGTGGCGAGAACTACGAATGGACAGACATGTATAAAAACTTTGCTGAAGTTGCTCGTGAAGAAGGTTTTGATGATATTGCATATCTTTTTGAAGGAGTTGCTAAAATCGAAAAAAATCATGAAGAACGTTATTTGAAGCTTGTTGGAAATATTGAAGATAATTTAGTATTCCAAAGAGGAGAAGAAAAAGTTTGGATCTGTCGTAATTGTGGACATATTCATGTTGGAGAGACTGCACCAGCTGTTTGCCCAATTTGTAAGCATCCACAAAGCTTTATGGAAATTAAAGCTGAAAATTATTAGGAAGTATGGATATACTTCTTTTTTTTTGATATACTTTATTTAGAATAGAGGGATAAAATGAGAGAGCTGAATAAAAAGCAAAAAAAAGTGTTAGTTGGCGGAATATTTCTTCTATTAGTTGTAATTATTGGAGGAGGAATTTTATTATTTGCTAAACCTAAAAATGAACCAAGTGATTCTATTTTGGATAATCATCCAATAGAAGAAGTAGAGCCTGAAGAAGCTGAAAATATGTATTCTACATTAATAAATGAGTGTAGTGGTGCTTTGGTTTGGGATTTAGATGTCGGTGAAGTTATTGCTATTGATAATTTGGCTTCGACAAATGCTTGTCATACTGATAATTATTATTCTAAGATGATCGGTTATACTTATAATGATATTGGAGTTGTGTTACATGTAAACGTTTTAAAAAGAATAGAGAATAATCTTTTTAAAATTGATGATACGTTTGTTGGAAATTATGATGATGAGACTATCGATGCTATGCTAGATAATGGAACTACTTATGAATATGTTTTTGAACAAAAAGATACAGGTTATCAACTAATAAGTGTAAAACTTATGGAAGTCATTCCATAACCATTTTTATTTGACTTTTTCAAGTCTTTTTGATAGGATATAGTCACTTTTCAAAAATTATTTGTTGCATTTATTTTTGAAATTGTACTATAATAGTAATAGGAAATGTCATTTTCCTATCTATTCGGACAAAAAAAGAGATACATTTGATTTCGCTAGTTAGGTGTTTCTCAGTCCTATTTTCTGGGAAAGCACCTATTCAATGATGAGTAGGTGCCTTTTTTTAGTTCTTGTGGTCTAAAAATTTCGTAAGTAATACTATTACTATAAGAGCAATCAAATACTCCACTGAAAATTTCTTCCATAAGGACCACCTCTTTCCTATAAAATTTATCATAATAAATTAACAGGACTGAGGTAAAAACACCTAATGTATAAATGTATCTCGATAAAGTTATAATATAAAACTAATGAAATGGCTAGTTTTTTTGTAACAAGTGTAACTATTTCTTACTTTTATTTTCTGATTATTAGGACTTGAACCTAAAATTAGAAAGTGTTAAAATACATTTAAGAAAGCAAAGAAGGTATTTAAGTAGTTTGTTTTGTTCCTTAAAGAGAGAAAGTATTATAAGCTGAGAGTACTTTTAAGAAGAAAAAATAAATGAATTTCGATACTGGAGTTTTCATCGTATGTCTTGCGTTAAAGAATTAAAGTGCTAGATTTCTTCTAGAAATTGGGTGGTACCACGGGTTTACTCGTCCCAATGTTCTAGAAGTTTTTTTATTGTAGGAAGGTGAAATAATGAAAGAAAAAGTATTCGATTTAAAAAATAAAGCTTTGGAAGAGTTAAAGACGCTTTCTAAAGAAGCTGATGTTTTAAATTGTAAGGCAAAATATTTAGGTAAAAAAAGTGAATTAAATGAATTTTTAGGTTCTTTAAAGGAGCTTGCAGTTGATGAGAAAAAGATTATGGGACCTCTTCTTAATCAAACAAAAAAAGAACTTGAGGAGGCTTTTAGTCATAAATTAGAAGAAATTAATAATCAAATTTCTTATGATTTTGATGAAACTTTACCCATTTATGTAGAAACTGGTTCAATGCATCCAATTACTTTAGTTACTAAAGAGATGACGGATATTATGAAAAAAATGGGCTTTACTGTAGTAAGTGGACCAGAGATGGAAGAAGAATATTATAATTTTGAGGCTTTAAATATTCCTAAAGATCATCCAGCTCGTGATATGCAAGATACTTATTATCTTAGTAATGGAAAGCTTCTTAGAACTCATACTTCTCCTAATCAAGTGCGGGCGATGCAAAAATATGGTGCTCCTTTAAAAGTGTGTGCGCCAGGACGAGTTTTTCGAAATGAAGATATGGATGCAAATCATGATACAACCTTTTTTCAAATTGAAGGAATGGTTATTGATAAAGGTATTTCGATTTCGAATTTAATTTATGTGATGCGTAGTTTACTTTCTGAAACTTTTAAAAAAGATGTTAAAGTACGATTACGTCCCGGATTTTTCCCTTTTACAGAACCTAGTTTTGAACTTGATTGTTCTTGTTTGATTTGTGGTGGAAAAGGGTGTCCAACTTGTAAAAATTCTGGATGGCTTGAGTTCTGTGGTTGTGGGATGGTTCATCCAAATGTGTTAAGGGAAAGTGGCATTGATCCTGAAGAATATACGGGATTTGCCTTTGGTTTTGGAGTAACTAGAATTGCTATGATGAAATATAAGATTAGTGATATTCGAGTTTTAAATAGTGGAGACGTGCGGTCTTTACAGGAATTTGAGATTGAATAGGAGGTTTTGGTATGTTAATTTCATGTAATCGATTAAAAAAATATATTAAAAATGCTTCAGATATTGATTTTTTAACTATTTGGGATGATTTTACTTTACGCGTTGCTGAGGTTGAAGGGGTAACGGTTAAGGGTAATGATATGGATAATGTTGTGACTGCTAAAATTGTTGCTTGTGAAAAACATCCTGAAAGTGAAAAGCTTTCTTTATTAAAGGTAAGTGATGGAGAAAAGGAATATAATATTGTTTGTGGTGCTCCCAATGTACGAGTTGGACTAATTGGAGCGTTAGTTCGTGATGGTGGCATGGTAAGTGGTTTTAAAATTAAGACTCGTAAACTTGCTGGGTATCCATCTGAAGGAATGATGTGTGCAGTTGACGAATTAGGAATTGGAACAGATCATGAAGGAATTTTAGAACTGCCTAGTGATACGCCAATTGGTGTTGATTTTAAAAAAATGTATCCTGTAGAAGATATCATTGTTGAAATTGATAATAAAAGTTTAACAAATCGTCCGGATTTATGGGGACATTATGGGATTGCTCGTGAGGTATGTGCAATTACGAATCATGAACTTCTTCCATTAGAATTGTTAGAACTTTCAAATGATAAAAAAGATTTGGAAATAAAAATTCATAATCCAGAATTATGTAAGAGATATTGTGGTTTAAAAATCGAGAATTTACAAAATAATAAGACACCTTTAGATATGCAAATTTTCTTATATTATGCTGGTATGCGTTCCATTAATTTATTTGTTGATTTAACGAATTATTTGATGCTTGAACTTGGGCAACCAATGCATGCTTTTGATGCTCGTGTTGTTAAAAGTATTGAGGTTAAACTTGCAAAAGAAAAAGATACTTACACTACTTTAGATGGCGTAGAAAGGGTTCTTTCTAAAGATACTTTGATGATTACGAATGGCGATGAATATTTTGGAATTGCTGGAGTTATGGGAGGTCTTGATAGTGAGATTTTACCTGATACCAATAGTATTTTTCTTGAATCCGCTTGTTTTGATGCGGGTAGTATTCGGAAGAGTGCGGTTCGTTTAGGTTTACGGACAGAGGCGAGTGCTCGTTATGAGAAGAGTTTAGATCCAAATATGTGTGATGTTGCCATTAAAAGACTTGCTTATTTATTGAAACAAGAAAATCCGGATATGGAAATTGTTTCTAATTTAACAGATGTGTATCCTAATCCTTTAACAGAAAAAATTGTGGTTTTGAAAAAGGATAAATTGCAAACTTATACTGCTATTCATTTTTCTGATGATCAAGTTGTAGCTTCTTTGGAATCTTTAGGCTTTAAAGTAAAAGTATTAGAAGATGCATATAAAATAATCGTTCCTACCTATAGAGCTACTAAGGATGTTTCGATGGATGCGGATATTATTGAAGAAATCGTTCGACTTTATGGATATGAAAATATAAAGGAAATTCCTTTAAAATTAGAATTAACAGGAAAAGAAGAAGATACGATTTGGAATAAAGAATATGATGTTAAGAAGTATTTAGCGACTCGTTATTCTTTAAATGAAGTTCATTCTTATTTATGGTATGATTCTTCATTATTAAAGGCTTGTCATTTAGAAAAAACAGGAGTTACTTTGCTTGGGAAAAATGAAAATAATTTACTTCGGGATGATTTATCTTTAAGTTTGTTACCTGTTGTTAAAAATAATCTGAAAAATGTGGATAAGTTAGGTATTTTTGAAATTGGAACAGTTATTGTTGATAATGAAAATAAAAGGCGTTTATCTATTCTTTTAGCCGATGATGAAAGTAAGATGATGAATCTTTATTATCAAGCTAAAGAAATTGTTGTTTCTTTATTTAAATCTTTGAAACATATTCAAGTTGATTTTAAAAAGGGAAAAATGTTTTCTTATTATAATGAAAATTTAAGTAATGAAATTATAGTTAATAAAAAAGCTATTGGCTATGTTCATGTTTTTAATGGTGAATGTGTCCGATATATTGGTAAGAAAAAAGCTATGGTAGCTATTGAAATTGATTTTGATAAGTATGTAGATGAAGATGCAAATGAAATTCTTTATGAAAATATTAGTAAGTATCCTAATGTTACTTTAGATTATACCATTTTAACAAGTAAAGATTTTAAGTATGATGAACTTTTAAAAATTTTAAAACCTTTTAATAATAAATATGTTAAAGAGTATCGCTTAGTTGGAACTTATGAAGATAAAGAGGTTAAAAAATATACGATGAGATATATTTTAGGCAGTGAAGAAAAAACCTTAGAAACTAAAGAAATTGATAAGTTTAAAGAAAAATTTATGGAACATGTTGCAAAAAATGGCTTGGATATTTTATCTTAAGCCTTTTTTGAATTGAAAAATTCAAAAAAATCTTTTATAATGACTATAGGATAGTGAGGAAAAAATTATGAAACAAAAAAGAATGTTTGTAGTTTTAGTATCGGCATTAGTTATTATGATTTCTTTGACTTATCAAGGGACTTATTCTTATTTTTCATCACGAGTGGAAGGAACAGGAAATACAGAAAATAACATGTCATCGGGTACGACTAAGGAACTTCGGGATTTAGTAATTAGTGAAGGTGCTAATGTTACAAGTAGTAATATGATTCCTGGAGATAGTGTAGAATATACTTTTACTGTAGAAAATCCTAATAATATTGATGTATGCTATAATTTGTTATGGACTGATGTTATTAATACTTTTGTAAATAAAAATGATTTATATTATCTTTTAATTTTTAATAATATGAAGGTTACTTCCTCTTCTGGAGTATTTCCATCAGAAACTGATGGAACGGTGTCTTTACTAAATGGTATGCATATATCACCAAATACAACAGATACTTTTACTTTAGTAATAACGTATGATGAAACAGATGAAGATCAATCAGCAGATATTGGTAAAGCTTTTAGTGGAAAGATTATTGGAGAGTTAGGCGAGTGTTCTTCTATGACATTAGTAGATTGGATAAAAAGTGATTCAGTTGTGACATCTGGAGAAGGTTTGTATGAAATTAGTCATGCGGATGCTAGCATAACCTATACCGATGAGGCGACCATCATTAATAATTTACAACAAACTGAATTAAGATATGTTGGTTATCATCCATATGTTTATTTTAATGATGAATTATGGCAAGTTATTGGTTTAGTTAATACTCCAGAAAGGCAAAGAGTCAAGATTATGAGAGATGAACCCATCGGAGCATATAGTTGGGATACTTCAAGTGAAGAAGTAAATGGAGGATATGGAATCAATCAATGGGGAGAAAGTACGTATCAAGATGGAAGCGTTTATAATGGAGCCGATTTAATGAAACTTTTAAATCCTGGTTATGAAGCAAATATCGATATTCTTACTTCTTATGATGAGGAGACAAGTGCTTCTACTTCAGATGAAGGATTAGTCAACAATAGTTTATATTGGAATAGAGGAAGTGGCGCTTGTTATAATTCAAATAATAATGATTATGAGAATTGTGATTTTACAGATATAGGTCTAACAGAAAAAGCTAAAAGTATGATCGATAAAGTGACTTGGAACACTGGAGCAGTGACTTCTGATGACATTTCATCTATAACAACTTTGGAGGATATACAAAGGATCTATGAGTTAGAAAGAAGTAATAATACAGATACTGGAAGTGCCTGTACAGATGAAGATTATTGTACCGACACGGTTAATCGGACAACATCGTGGACAGGATATGTAGGGTTACCCAGTTTATCAGATTTTTATTATATGAAAGGTTGGGATACAGCAACAACTTACATAAATATGGCTATGGGAGCATCAATAACGTCTGTTGAAGAATTGCGATACTCTCCGATTATTCGTTCGATGGTAGGAGATAAAGGTAAAGGACTTTCTTATCCTGCTGCTAGTCCTGGACCTATTTATCCAACGGTATATTTGAAAACAGATGTTAAAGCGAGTGGTGCTGGAGGAATAGGGATTTTGTATTAATTTTCTTTAGAATTATTGGAAATTATTATTTATTAATATTATGATAAGAGCAAAATGGTACAGAGATGTACTTTTTTGTTTGCTTGTTTCTTGGTTTGATTTTTAGTATAATAATTTTACAGTTTTGTGAAAATGTCGCAGTAATGTCGCAGTAAATTTTGAAGGGAAGTGAAGTATGGATCCGCAGAAAATTGGTAGTTTTATATATGAACTACGAAAAAAAAATGGAATGACGCAGAATGAACTTGCTCAAAAGTTAATGGTTACTAGTCAGGCTGTTTCGAAATGGGAAAATGGAAGGGGTATTCCTGATATAGAAATGTTAAAGCAAATTAGTGAACTTTTTCAAGTTGATTTAGAAACCCTTTTAAATGGGGAAGAGAAAAAGCAAAAAAAGGTTGATAAAAAAATATTTTTTGTTCTTGGTTTTATAGTTTTTGTTGGTATTGTGATTCTTTTTTATTTTATTTTTCATAATAATCAAAATTTTTCTTTTTCGGATGTTGTTTCTTCAAATGATTCTTTTGCGATTAAAGGTGTTGCTGCTTATTCTAATGAACAAAGTTCTATTTTTATTTCAGATATTGTTTATTTAGAAGAGGAAAATACTCATGAAGAATATGTTTCGATTGATTGTTTATTATATGAAGCTGATGGCAATGTAGAAAGAAAAATTGGTGAGAGTGGAACTTTGGAAAGTGAAAATGTTCAAAGTTTAAATGAGTTTTTAAGACAAATTGAATTTCATATTGATTCATTTGAAATAAGTTGTAAGAATTTGAGTGAGAGTACTCTTTATTTAGCGATTCACGCTTTAACAAAAGAAGGTAAAACGGAAACTTATATTGTTCCGTTAGAGCTTACAAGTTGTACGGTTCATTAAGTAAACGATGCGTTTAGTTTAATTCAACTAAGCGTTTCTTTTTATTTGAAGAAAAATTTTGTAGAATTTTAGTTGGAGGGAAAGAAAATGAAAAAAAGCAAAAAAATAATAGGGATTGGTTTGTTATGTTTAGTAATTCTTTTACTACTTTGTTATGTTGGACTTGATTTATTTTCCCAAAATTCTATGGAAGTAGAACAGGTTGTTAGTTTGATGGATAGTCAAATTGAAAAAGAAAAAGAATTTCAAATTAAAGGATATACGCTTGATAAGCCAAATGTGATAGTTAATCCTTATGGAAATTCTCCTTTAACTGCTTTAGTAATTTTTGAAACGGATGAAGAAGTAGAGGTTACTGTTACTATTCCTGGTAAGGATAAAAATACAACTTTTACACATACTTTTGATGCTACAAAGAATCATTATATTCCAGTTTATGGACTTTATGCTGGAAAAGCAAATGAAATTACTTTAAAGGTTGGGGAACAAACAAAAAAGATAGTTATTGAAACTGAAAAATTACCAGATAATATGGCTTTACCTACTAATGTTAAAGCAGATAAAAGTAAATTAGGAAATGAACTGTATTTTTTTACACCATCAAGTTCTGGTTATACAGTCGCATATGATGTGAATGGAGATGTTCGCTGGTATTTAACAAATTATGCTTTGTGGAAAATTGACCGTTTAGAAAATGGTAATTTGCTTGTCAGCACAGAAAGACTTGTGAATTCTCCTTATTATATGACTGGAATGTATGAAATGAATTTACTTGGTAAAATTGTTAAAGAATATAGTTTAGAAGGCGGATATCATCATGATTATTACGAAATGGCTAATGGAAATTTTTTAGTTGCGAGTGATAATTTTTCATCTGGAACAGTTGAAGACTATATAGTAGAAGTTGACCGAGAAACTGGAGAAATTGTTAAAACTTTTGATTTAACAAAAATTTTAAATAAGGAAGACGGTAAAAGTGAGAATTGGAGTCAATATGATTGGTTTCATAATAATTCTGTTTGGTATGATGAAAACACAAATTCGATAACTTTATCTGGTAGACACATGGATGCTGTAATTAATATTTCTTATGATACAGGAGAACTTAATTGGATTATTGGAGACTCGACAAACTGGAGTGAAGAATATCAAAAGTATTTCTTTACACCAGTGGGAGATGATTTTGAATGGCAATGGAGTCAACATGCTGCGATGATTACTCCTGAAGGTTATGTGTTTATTTTAGATAATGGTAATAATAAAAGTAAAATTCCTAGTGAATATGTTTCAGCAAGTAATAGGTATACAAGAGGTGTGATGTATAAAATTGACACAGAAAAAATGACTATTGAGCAAGTTTGGGAATATGGCAAGGAAAGAGGAAGTTCTTTTTATAGTCCTTATATTTCTGATGTGGATTATTTAAATAAAAATCACTATATTGTTCATTCGGGAGGAATTGTTTCGGTTGATGGGGTTCCGTCTAATCAGCCCGCTGGGTTAACGAGTGGAAATGTGAAGCTTACTTCTGATACAGTTGAACTTTTAAATGATCAAGTGATTTTTGAAATTGTTTTACCTACTAATAATTATCGGGTTGAAAAAATGGATTTGTATGGTGCGGAAGTCTTTTCTTTAGGAAGTCCTTCTAAAGTTGGTAGTCTTGGGGAAACTGAAGTAAATAATAGATCGTTGTTCTTTAGTTTGGGAGCTCAAGATTATAGTGAAATTAAAGATTCTCATGAAATTAAAATTACTAAAGAAGTTGATCGTTTGATTTTTTCAGGGCGTTTTTTAAGAGGAACAGATGTAGAAGTACTTCTTTATCAAAATGGAATTGCGAAAAGCTATGATGTACCTATTAGTAAGAAACCTTATACTGCTTTATGTGTTGATGTGTTTACAGAAGAGGAAACAGAGAACGGAATTGTTGTTACTAAATATATTAATCAAGAAGGATTGCAAGGAAAATACTCGATTTATTTGAAAATTGATGGTATACTATATAATACAGAACATTATGTGAGGTTTTAAATATGGATACAAGGGTAGTAAAAGCATTTTTAATATTTTGTGTTGTTTTTATCGTATTTGTTGTTGGACTAGTTATTTATGATAATGCGACGAAGATTGAAATTTTAAAAAATGATCATCTTAGTGATGTTACTTATGATGAGGATAAGAAAAACATTTATATTTTCTGGGGCAATGGTTGTGCACATTGTGAGGATTTACGTGTTTATTTAGAAGATAATACAAATTTATGGAAAAATGATTATCAAATATTTTCTTTTGAAACGTGGAAAGATGCTGAAAATGATAAATTAATGGATGATGTCATGGCTTTCTTAGAAAGAAAAAATGAAGGTACTCCAACTGTTTTGATTGGTGATGAAGTAATGGTTGGTTTTAGTACAAACTCTATAGACGAGTTAAATAGAATTTTAGAAGAACAAAAAGATTCAGAATACGATGTAATGAAAGCATTTCAAGAACAGTAAAGTTAAATTTGCTGTTTTTTCTTGCCTGTTATATAATGCTTAGGTTGCGGATAGAGTCTGTGGCATGATATAATTATAATGAAGTTTATTAAAATTTTTATGGTAAGGAGAGAAGTATTATGGAACAAAAAAGGGATCCATTCAAAACAGATAAACCGCTTTATGATTATAATATAGAGTATGACTATTCGCATTTACCAGATACATTAAAAGAGATAATATCTGAATTAGAAAGTTTTGATAAAGTTGGAGATTGGTTTAGCTATGATATGAAATTTCCTGAATTAGATATAAATGCAAAATCCTATTGGCGTAATAAGGTGATTACAGAATATGATTACAAGACATTATTAAAAAAGTACGGAGGAATATATGATTAAAATAGAGAATTTTGATATACTTAAAACGAGTGGAATCAGTTATGGAGGACATGGAGGAAGTAAAAGAGGAATTCTTATAGATAATGAAAGATGGCTTTTAAAATATCCAAAATCAACTAGAAGTATGGATGTAGAAGGATTATCTTATTCAACAACGCCATTATCAGAATATCTTGGTTCACATATATATGAATCAATTGGAATAGATTCATATAAAACAAAATTAGGATTTGCTAATGGCAAAATAGTAGTTGCTTGTAAAGACTTCTTGGCTAGTAATGAAACTATAATTGACTATAATATGATAAAAAATGAATATGATGAAAAAGTAGAACAAGCAATAGAACATTTATCAACAAGCTCAAATATGAATTCAAATCAGAATTTAGAAGAAGTATTGCTTATTATGGAAGAAAATCCATATTTTAAATCTATTCCTGAATTAAAGGAAAGATTTTGGGATATGTTTGTTATAGATGCTTTTATTAGTAACAATGATAGAAATGAAGGAAATTGGGGATTAGTTTTAAATAAAGATACTAATTGTTTAAAAATAGCACCAGTATTTGATAATGGAGCAGCATTTTATAATAAATCAAGCGATGATAAATTAATGTCCATTTATGAAGATAATTTTAAGTTCAAACAATCAGTTTATGATAGTTCTATTTCAATATATAGATTAAATGGAAAACAAATAAATCCATTAAAATATATTGAAAGTATGAATAATGATGATTGTAATAAAGCTATGTTAAGAATTATACCTAAAATAAATATGAATGAAATAAAAAAAATATTTGATGAAATACCAGAAGAATATAATGGCTTATCCGTATTAAGTCAAATTCAAAAAGCATATTATTTAAAATCATTGGAATATAGATATGATAAGCTATTGCTTCCTATCTATAATAAACTTGATAATAATACAAGTAACGAAATGTAAATTTAAGACTTTATAAAAAAATTAAAAACTGTTTTTAGGTATTATCTAGATATGAAAATGGTCATCAGCTAGATTACTCACAAACATTAAAAGCACATGATTATGATTTGAAAGGCTTTTATGTAATGGAAGAATTTTATGATGATATAGACGATTTAAAATAATAGAAATATCCTCATTTTATTTATTAATTAAGAATACTAAAAATAGTGACTAGAAATATATAAGTTATTATATAGTATTAAAAAACTGTAAGGTTTTAGATTTTCTTACAGTTTTTTTCTTTTTTTAATTCTTCTATTTGTTGTTGATGGGATAGTTTTAAATATAAGCTTCGTGATAATCCAAGGCTTGCTTGATCTAAACTGGGATAGGAAATTTTCGAATTATAATCTAAAAGTGAAGTATTTTCAAAAAAGTTTTCTGCTAAAAGATAAAATTTTTCTGTTTCTAATTCTTTTAGTTTTTCTAATAGTAAGGTTAATATTTGTAAAATGAGTATGTTTGTTGAAAAAACAAATTTTTCTTTAGTTCGTAGTAGATTCAATATATATTCGTAGCATTCTAATAGTATTTTTTTATTAATTTTTGATTTTTGAAGAGCTAGTAAATACATGTTTAATTGTAATTTTAAGTTATTTTTTTGTTCAATTTTTTTTCTTTTTTTTAAAGGGATAGCCTGTAGAAAATAAATATTATTATTTTTATCAATATATAGAGTTTCTTGTTCTCCTGGTGTTGTTAGAGGATAATACTTCATTATTTTTTTTCTTTCATAAAATATTTTTAATTGTTGTATATTCTAGTTTTTTTCAAGAATTAGTCAAGCAAATCTAAAATACTTTTTTTGTGAATTTACAAAAGCTTTTTTCGATGTTACAATAGTTATAATAGGTGGGAGAGTAGAAATGAAACAAATTGCATATTGGATACTTCTTACTATATGTGTTTTCTTCTTTAGTGGGTGTGGGAGTGATCGAGATAGTAAGCTTATTATGGCGACAGAAGCGGGCTTTGCACCTTATGAATTTTATGAAAATGGTGAGATTGTTGGAGTTGATATTGAAATTGCTAGAGAAATCGCGAGTACTCTAGGAAAAGAATTAGAAGTTAAAGATGTAGCTTTTGATTTTATTATTAATGAAGTCCAGAGCGGGAAAGCAGATTTTGGAGCAGCTGGGATAAGTATTACGGATGAGAGAAAAGAACAGGTTGATTTTACAATCGAATACACGGTTTCTAATCAAGTTGTTGTAATTCGAACGGATAGTAGTCTTCAAAGTTTTGATGAGTTAAGAGATAAGAAAATTGCTGTTCAACTTGGAACGGTTGGCGAAAGCTATGTTGAGAAAAATTTTCCTGACGCAACTTTACTTTCTCAAAAAAAGTATTTAGCGGCTGCTGAAGATGTAAAAAGTGGGAAAGCTGACGCGATTGTTATGGATGAGCTTCCAGCCAAAGAATTGGTGGCTTCTAATCAAGAGTTAAAAATTATGGAAGGAATTTTATTTTCTGATAAGTACGGAATGGTTGTTAAAAAAGGTAATACGGAATTACTAAATCAAATTAACGAAGTATTAAAACGATTGATGGATGAAGGTAAAATCGAAGAGTATATTTTAAAATATACAGAGTAGTTGAGGTAGAATATGGTTGAATGGTTTAGAGATTTAGGAGAACGTTTTTATCGAAGCGTTATTTATGATGAACGATACTTGTATTTTTTGGAAGGTTTAAAAAACACTTTGTTCATTGCTTTTTTTGCCGCGGTACTTGGTTTTGTTCTTGCAACTGTTGTTTCGATTATTCGTGATTATCATAAAGAAACGGGAAGGTTAAAAATTTTAAATGCTCTTTCAAATATTTATGTGTATATCATAAGAGGAACGCCGACACTTTTGCAATTAATGATTTTATATTATGTGGTTTTTCGAAGTGTTGATATTTCGATTATTACTGTTGGTGTGCTTACTTTTGGAATTAATTCAGGAGCTTATGTTGCTGAGATTATTCGGGCAGGTTTTGACGGGGTTTCTAGAGGACAGAAAGAAGCTGCGAAAACTTTGGGGCTCGGGTATTTTAAAACGATGAAAAGTATTGTTTTTCCTCAGGCAATAGGTAAGATTTTCCCGGCTCTAGGAAATGAAGTTATCACACTTTTAAAAGAAACTTCGGTAGCAAGTTATATTGGTATTGTGGAGCTTATTAAAGCATCCGATATTATTTCTTCTAGAACATATGATTATTTCTTTCCTTTAATTATCACAGCCGTTATTTACTTGCTTTGTACTTTTCTTTTGACAAAGTTGATTTCCTTTGGTGAAAGGAGACTTAATCGATATGTATAAAGTTGAAAAGTTATCCAAATCTTTTGGAAAAAATAAAATTTTGAAAGATATTTCTTTAGAAATTTCTAAGGGGGAAAGAGTTGTTATTATTGGACCAAGTGGCAGTGGAAAATCAACTTTTTTAAGGTGTTTAAATGGTTTAGAAAGTTTTCAAGGTAAGGTTTTCTTTGAGAATAAAGATATTACAAAACATGAGTTTAAACAGATGAGACATAAAGTTGGAATGGTTTTTCAAAATTTTAATTTATTTGAAAATTTAACTGTTTGGAAAAATATCACTCTTACTCCTTTATCGAGAAAAATTGAAGATGAAAAAATTATTTATAAAAATGCTAAAAAGTATTTAGAAAAAATTCATTTAGAGGATAAGAGTGAGGTCTATCCATCCTCGTTATCTGGAGGACAGAGACAACGAGTCGCGATTATAAGAACCTTAATGATGCATCCAGATATTATTTTGTTTGATGAGCCGACGAGTGCTTTAGATGCGGAGATGATTGATGAGGTTTTAAATTTGATGATGGATGTTGCAAGGGAAGGAATGACCATGGTTGTTGTTACTCATGAACTTTCCTTTGCTAAGGAATTTGCAACGCGAGTGATTTTTATGGATGAGGGAAAGATTATTGAAGAGGGAACTCCTTTAGATATTTTTTCACATCCAAAATCGGAGCGATTAAAAGTATTTTTAGGAAAAATAAAACATTAGAAAGAAAGAGGGATAAAAATGAATGCAATTCATGTAACTAGTGAGATTAAACCACTAAGAAAAGTTTTATTACATCGTCCGGGTAATGAACTTTTGAATTTAACACCGGACACACTTCACGATTTACTTTTTGATGATATTCCTTATTTAAAGGATGCTCAAGAAGAACATGATGAATTCGCGAGAATTTTAAAAAGTAATGGCGTTGAAGTTGTTTATTTAGAAGATTTGATGACGGATGTGTTAAATATTAGTGATGAGATTAAAGAAAAATTCTTAAAACAATTTATTTTGGAGGCTGGTATTTGTACTCCTAAATATAAGGATTTGGTTTTTGAATATTTAATGAGTTTTAAAAATACAAAAGAACTTGTTTTAAAAACGATGGAAGGAATTCAAGTAAAGGAAATTAATCGGAGAAAAAGAGAAACAGAAAAATCTTTGGTGGATTTGGTTACGGATGAGACGAATTTCTTAGCTGATCCAATGCCGAACTTATATTTTACCCGAGATAATTTCGCGAGTATTGGAAATGGTATTTCGTTAAATCGAATGTATTCTGTTACAAGAAACCGTGAAACAATTTATGCAGAGTATATTTTTACGTATCATCCAGACTATAAAGATGTTCCAAAATATTATAGTCGGACGTATGATTATCATATTGAAGGCGGGGATATTTTAAATTTAAATGAACATACTTTAGCTATTGGTATTTCACAAAGAACAAGAGCAGAATCTATTGACCAATTAGCTAAGAATTTATTTAAAGATAAAAAATGTAAAATTGATACAGTTTTGGCGTTTAATATTCCAAATTCAAGAGCATTTATGCATTTGGATACGGTATTCACACAGATTGATCGCAATATATTTACATATCATCCTGGAATTTTGGACACTTTGCAAGTTTTTGAAATTACAGAAGGCAATGATCCAGATAGTGATGAGGATTTGAATGTTCGAGAAATTAATGATTCTTTAGGAAATATTTTAGAACATTATTTAGGTGTTCCTGTGACATTAATTCCTTGCGCTGGTGGCGACAAAGTTGGAAGTGAACGTGAGCAATGGAATGATGGGTCTAATACTTTATGTATTGCACCAGGAGTTGTTGTTGTTTATGACCGTAATGATGTGACAAACCAAGTTTTACGGGAAGCGGGTCTTGTTGTTTTAGAGTTACATGGGGCAGAGTTATCTCGGGGACGTGGAGGTCCTAGATGTATGAGTATGCCTTTAGAAAGAGAAGATTAAGATGGATATGAATATTGATTTAAAAGGAAGAGATTTTTTAAAATTGTTGGATTACTCTAAAGAGGAAATTCTCTATTTGCTTAGTTTAGCTAAAATTTTAAAAGAAAAGAAACAGAATCATGAGAATCATGCTTATTTAAAAGGAAAGAATGTTGTTTTATTATTTGAAAAAGATTCGACAAGAACGCGTTGTGCGTTTGAAGTTGGAGCAATGGATTTAGGAATGGGCGTTACTTATTTAGGGCCAACGGGGTCTCAAATGGGTAAAAAGGAAAGTATTGCGGATACGGCTCAAGTTTTATCTCGGATGTATGATGGCATTGAATATCGGGGATTTTCTCAAGAAATTGTCGAGGAACTCGCGCGTAATGCTTCGGTTCCTGTTTGGAATGGGTTAACTAATGAGTTTCATCCAACACAGATGTTAGCTGATATTTTAACGATGCAAGAAAATTTAGGGGATATTAGAGGAAAGAAACTTGTCTTTTTAGGAGATGCTCGTAATAATGTGGCATGTTCTTTAATGGTTATCTGTGCCAAGTTGGGAATTCATTTTGCTTGCTGTGCTCCAAAGGAATTATTTCCTAATGAAGCTTTAGTTCAAACTTGCCGGGAAATTGCTCAAAAAGAAGGTTCGACTATTTTACTTACCGAAAATCCTTTAGAAGGAGTAAATGATGCGGATGTACTTTATACTGATGTTTGGGTTTCGATGGGTGAGGATGCTTCTTTATGGGAAGAGCGGATTCGTCTTTTAAAACCTTATCAAGTAAATAAAGAAATGATGAGTTATGCAAAACCTAATGCAATATTTTTACATTGTTTACCTTCTTTTCATGATACGAATACGACAATTGGTAAAGAAATTTTTGAAAAATTTGGAATTTCAGAAATGGAAGTTACGAATGAGGTGTTTGTATCAAATCAGTCTAAGGTTATGGATCAAGCAGAGAATCGACTTCATACAATTAAAGCGGTTATGCTTGCAACTTTAAAAGATGAGTAAATATAAAAAGGTTGTTATTGCATTAGGTGGTAACGCATTAGGTAATACACCAGAAGAACAATTACAGTTGGTTAAGAAAGCAGCAAAAAGTATTGTTTCTTTGGTTTCTTTGGGGTATCAAGTTGTTGTGACGCATGGAAATGGACCGCAGGTGGGAATGATTAATATGGCTTTAGAATATTCTCATGAAGAGGAAAATACACCAGAAGTTCCTTTTGCTGAATGTGGGGCGATGAGTCAAGGGTATATTGGCTATCATTTACAGCAAGCGATTCAGCAAGAGCTTTTTAAAAATGATCTTGCTAAAAGTTGTGTTACAATTGTTACTCAAGTTTTGGTTGATTCGAAAGATAAAGCTTTTAAGAATCCAACAAAACCTATTGGGAGTTTTTATTCGAAAAAGGAAGCCCTAGAACTTGAAAAAGATAATGGTTGGGTTATGAAAGAAGATGCGGGAAGGGGCTATAGAAGAGTTGTTCCTTCTCCTAATCCGATTAAGATTATTGAAAAAAATGTTATTAAAGATCTTTTACATAAAGGACATATTGTCGTGGCAGCAGGAGGTGGCGGGATTCCCGTCGTTCAAAAATGGAATCATTTAGTTGGAGTAGATGCAGTTATTGACAAAGATCGGACAAGTGCGCGACTTGCGATCGATATTAAGGCAGATGTGTTTTTGATTTTAACCGCAATTGAGCAAGTTTGTATTGGCTTTAATACGGATCATGAGCAGAAGATCGATGAGATGACTGTATCCGAGGCTCTTAACTATATGGATAATAAAGAGTTTAAAGAAGGGAGTATGAAGCCAAAAGTAGAAGCATGTGTGGAGTTTGTAAAGAAAACTAAAAATGTGGCAATTATTACGTCACTTTCAAAAGCTTTACCCGCTTTACAAGGTAAAACAGGTACTTGGATTGTATAGGAGGATATAATGGCAAAATCTAAGAAAAAGGGGTTTTTAACCTCATTCTCAATTATTTTAATTTTGATTTTTGTGCTTGGTATTGTTTCGCATTTTTTACCAAAAGCAGAATTTATTGGAGAAGAAATTGTTAATGGTAGCGGTGTTGTAGGCGCTAGTCTATCTGACATTTTGATGGCTCCAATTTTAGGCTTTGAAAATGCAATTGATGTCGGGATTTTCGTTTTGATTTTAGGTGGATTCTTGGCAGTTGTTGCAAAAACGAAAGCTTTAGAAACAGGAATTCAAGTTTTAGTTCGGAAGTTAAAAGGACATGAACTTGTTTTGATTCCGATTTTAATGTTTATCTTCTCATTAGGGGGAACAACTTATGGGATGCTTGAAGAGACAGTAGGTTTTTATGCACTTTTATCGGCAACAATGGTTATGGCTGGAATGGATACTGTAGTTGCATCAGCGATCGTTTTACTTGGTGCTGGAAGTGGTGTATTAGGTTCGACGATAAATCCATTTGCAGTTGGCGCTGCGATAAGTGCTTTACCAGAAGGAACGGTTGTTAACCAAGGTTTGATTATTGGTATTGGTGTGGCACTTTGGCTAACGACTTTAGCTATTTCTATTTTCTTTGTTATGATGTATGCTAAACGAGTAATTAAGAAAAAAGGTTCAACAATTCTTTCTTTAAGAGAACAAAAGAATATGGAAAAAGAATATGGAGTTAAAGATGAAGATGCTCAAAGCAAGACTGTTCATTTAGATTTTCATCAAAAGGTAACTTTATGGTTATTTGCTTTAACTTTTGTAGTTATGATTATTGGCTTTATTCCTTGGGAGGATTTTGGAGTTACATTTTTCACAAAATTTACAGGTTGGTTAACAGGAACTCCGTTAGGTGGATGGTATTTCTTTGAAGCAGCTTTATGGTTTTTAGTGATGTCTGTTTTAATTGGAGTAATTAATCGAACTGGTGAAAAAGGTTTTGTGGATACATTTATAGATGGTGCTGATGACATGGTGGGTGTTATTTTAATTATTGCCATTGCTCGAGGGGCATCAGTGTTAATGCAAACAACGCATTTAGATAATTTTATTATTTATAATGCGGCTGAGTTACTTCGCAATGTTCCGGCTTTTGTCTTTACACCACTTAATTATGTGTTACATGTTGTGCTATCTATTTTAGTTCCATCATCATCTGGTCTTGTTACTTTATCAGCACCTATTATTGGGCCTTTAGCTACTCAATTAAGTTATAGTGTTGAAACAACAGTTATGACAATGGTTGCAGCAAATGGATTAGTTAATTTAATTACACCAACTTGTGGTGCAATTATGGGTGGTTTAGCTCTTGCTAAGGTTGAATATTCGACTTGGTTTAAATGGGCATTTAAAGTCGTTCTATGTATAGCAATTGTGAATGTGATTTTATTAACACTTTTCTCAATTATTTTATAATATAAAAAGGAGTTAGTTTTCTTTATTAGAAACTAGCTCTTTTTTGATCCAAGTCATAATTATAGTGATTATATATTCTTGTTCTTCTTTGGATAATTCTTTATTTTTAGAAATATGATGCCATTTATATAGACAGTTTCGGCAACATGTAGCTGTGGCATGTTCGGCTATAAAAACAGGATGACCTTTCATAGGAGTTTGTTTTCCATCATTTAAAGGATTTTTTGGAGCAAGTCTTTTTGAAATAAAGTCCCTAGCATGACTTTCGATTTTAGATAGGCCTTTTTCTTTTATATATTTTTTGTCTTGTTCTTTTAAATGAAAACTATTTCTAAATTTTGATTTACTTAATCTTTCCAAAACTTCATTTATTTTTAACATACTTTAACCTTTCTATCAATTTGCAAATGTAGTTTGTTTATGTTATATTTTGATTAGGGAATATTCAACGTATGAGTACTTACCTTCATTTAAAGAAGGGAGAAGCGCTTATGAAGAAAAAGGATCTACTAATCTCCTTTTTACTCTTGGCTAATCTATTATTGATTTTATCTTTAATGATAATATTAATAAAAAAATAGTACTCAATTCGTGATGAATTAAGTACAAAACCCATTAAGGTGAGTACTCAACTAACGAATGTTAAGTATTCCCTTTTTATGTCATTATTCTTGACACATTTATTATATCACAAATTTCTGATATATTTTAATTTTTTTGCAATTTTGCAAATGCAGTTTGTTTATGTTATATTTTGATTAGGGAATATTTAACGTATGAGTACTTACCTTCATTTAAAGAAGGGAGAAGCGCTTATGAAGAGAAAGGATCTACTAATCTCCTTTTTACTCTTGGCTAATCTATTATTGATTTTATCTTTAATGATAATATTAATAAAAAAATAGTACTCAATTCGTGTTGAATTAAGTACATACACTTTTTTGGGTAAGTACTCAACTAGCGAATGTTAAGTATTCCCTTTTTTATGTCATTATTCTTGACACATTTATTATATCATAGATTTTATTTTTTCTATAATTTTTTTTGATGTGAAAATTCTAAAATGACTTTAGTAAATTCTTGATATTTTGATTCGATTTTTAAATGAATATTTAAGCTTTCTGCTAATTTTTTGGCTAAATATAAGCCCATGCCGGTTGCATATTTTTTTGTTCTATTGCTACCCGTAAAGCCTTTTTCAAAAACTCTTTGTAGTTCACTTTCTTTAATACCTATTCCATTATCTTCAATGATTAAACTGAGCTTTTTTTCATTTTCTATTGTATAAATTTTGATTTGACAATAGTCCTTTTTCTTATACTTTATTGCGTTACTTAGAATTTGGGAAAGAATAAAACTTAACCATTTCTCATCTGTATATACTTCTTTTTTTAGTTTTTCTACATGCACTTGAATTTTGTTTTGAAGTAAATAAAATTGATTTTTTAAAATTAACGAGTGGATAATATCTTCTAGATTTACTTTTTTTATAAAACAGTCTTTTTCAGGATTTTGGCTTCGGGCATAATAAAGAATTTGTTCGGTTAACTCATCAATTTTACTTATTTCAGGTCTTAAATCGTTAAGTTTTTGATTTTCAATTGTTAATGAAAGAGCCGCGAGTGGGGTTTTTATTTCATGAACAAACGATTCAATATATTCTTCGTATTCTTTTTTGGCATTTTCTAATTCACTTATTTTATCATTCATTGCTTTAGTTGCTTTTAAAAGAGCATAATAGTAGGCTTGATTTTCTAAATTTTGGGGCTTTTTTAAAAGTTCCGTAATTAAATATTTTTCTTCTAATTCATCTACTTGACAGATAATCTTTTGGGCTTTTCTCTTTAAATAAATATATTTTATTCCTAAAATGAAAATATATATGAATATCATACTACTTATAATTAGCAATGTGATACTTATTGGAAATTTACATAATCTAAGAAAAATATATACAATAAGAAAAAAAGTAGAGTGGAAGAGAATGGTGATAATTTTGCTTTCTAAAAATTTAAAAATATTCATATATAATAACCAACTCCACGTTTTGTTTTGATAAAATCTTTTGCGCCAATTTCTTCTAGTTTTTTTCGTAAACGATTTATGCTAACATTTAAAATATTTTCATCTAAATAATATTTGTCATTCCACAAGGATTCTAGTAAATCTTCTTTGGTAATAAGGGTATGGGGTTTTAAAAAGAAGTAGTAAAGAATTCGAAACTCATTTCTTGTTAGTTCTGTTTCGATGTTTTCTTTTTTTATAGTGGATAAATGTAAGTTTAGGGTTACATCATTAATTGTAATTTCTTGATAATGAATTGGATTGGTAATATTTAAAGCACGTTTGATTTTTTCTAATAAAATGAATTTATTATAGGGTTTGGTTAGAAAATCTATTCCCCCTAAACGAATACTTTTTAGCTCATCTTCTTCTTTTGTTCTAGACGTCACAAAAATGATGGGGATATCTTTTTCTTTTTTTATTTTTTCACAAATTGCAAAGCCATCTTCATAAGGTAGATTGATATCTAAAAGAATTAAATCAGTTGGTGTTTTTAAAATGCTTTCTAAAATATTTTCAAAATTGGTAAGTATATGAGGTATGTAATTTTCTTTTTTTAAGAGAATAGCTAATTCTTCTCTTATTTTTTCGTCATCTTCAATAATTGCTATGTTCATAATATCCTTCCTTTCTTTTATTATACAGAAAAGACTAGAATGTGGCTAGTCTTCGATATTTTTTTTGATTCCAAAATAGGTAGCAAGGTAATATATGAAATAAATGATTAAGAAAATACTTATTCCAGATAAATAAATGGATATGAATGAATGATTATTTGGTAAGAAGAGTTTAAATAGTTTGTTTAAAATACAATTAATTATAAAGCTAGTAATTAATGGGTAAATAATTGGAAAAATAAAGAAAATACTTGTCTCTGCAAATATACTTTTGTGAAGGTCTTTTTCTTCCATGCCAAGTTTTGATAGTACTTGAAACCGATATTTGTATTTTTCTTGGTCACTTAATGTTTGAATTGCTAGAATTGCTCCACATACAGTTGTAAAAATGAAAGCTAGATAAAATAATGTGAAAGATAAAATCGTTGTTGTGGATTTATTTCTACTTTCGTAGCTTCCTTTCACGGAAATGTTTGCCATGGAATAGCAATAGGTATAGCCATTTTCATTTTCTTCACATAGTTCATTATTTACGGCATTAATTAGTTCATTTTCTAGTAATTCATTTGTTTTTTCTACAGTGTTTATAATTAAGTTACTTTCTTCAATTTCTAAATTATGAATTTTTTCATCGGGGACAATTACAAGATAACCTGAACCTAGGGAATACATGCTTGAATAGTTTTCTGTAAATATATTTTTAAGTTCTAATGTTTCTTGATTTGGTAAAGTGATGGTTTTGATTTCTTCTTTTTTCTTGGAAAGAATTTGATTCATTTCCATGGAAACATTTAAGGCATATTCATTGGATGCTAAACTGATTTGCTTTTCTCCTCGCATTTTCATTAGTTTATTATAATCGCTTAGGCGTATTATTGTATCATTTTCGTTCCAACTTTTTTCTTCTTCCGATAGTTTTTGATAAATGGAATCGTTATCGTTTTTATAGTTATGATAGATGAGTTGTTCTTCTATTGTATAGTTTTTATGAATAACATCTAGATATTTTGGAAAGTTTTCTTCATCATCAATAATAGTAATATCGTTTGGGGCGACAAGATTTATTTGATGTTCTAAGATGCTATTCATTAAGTTTGAGATGCTTAATGATAAAAATGTTAGAAGAATTAACAAAGATATAGTTGATAGGGTAAAGGACAAAATTCTTATTTTTGAAGTAAATTGCCTTGCAATAAATAGATGATTTTTTTTGTATTTGCGACTATCTTTTTTTAAAATGAAGTTTATTAGAGTATCTCCTAGGTTAAAGGTTATTCCGTAAATACTTATGATGAGTATGAGTGAAGCGAGGGCGATTTTTGTGAACGATGGCTCAATACCGATACCAATAAATTCGTGATTTATCATAAGTAAAGCAATGATTCCTAAAAGTAAAAAGAAGAAAAATTTAAGGGTTCCATATTTTCTTTTTGTGTTTTTTCGCTCTTCATTTTTCTTTTCTAAATTTAAAAGATTGTGAATAGTTGTTTTTTTGATTCGACGATGAGTTAAAAAAAGAACAATAAAATAAATTATAGCAAAGTAGATAATAGAATATAAAATGGGAATTCCTAGATCATTTGCTAAGATGACTTTATAAGGGCGTTCAAAAATATTCATTATGATAAAACTTAGAATTTGACTAAAGATATAGCCGATGAAAAAGGAAAATAGTAAGGCAATAATTCCCATTAGTAAGTTTTCTAAAAGAAACATCTTGCTTATTTGTCTTTTTTCGATTCCAAGAAGCATATAGGTTCCAAATTCTTTGCTTCTTTTTTGAAACATAAATTTAATGGTGTAGTTAATTAAATAGCTTAGAACGAATAAGATAATACAATTAACAAGGATCATGGTCGCTTTAAAATTTTCCATAGTAGTAGATAAATCGATAACGTCTTTGGCATTGGCTATTAGGTTAAATGAAAACATTAAGGAAAATGATAAAGTAATAGAGATTATATATATTAGATAGTTTTTGCATGTTTTTTTTAAATTTTGAAAAGTTAATTTTGCTAACATGTTAGTCTCCTCCAAGTAGGGTTAACACATCTAAAATCTCATTGTAAAATTCTTTTCGTGATTTTTCGCCTTTAATGATTTCATTAAAAATACGACCGTCTTTTAGAAACAAAACTCTTTTACAGAAACTTGCTGATAAGGGGTCATGAGTAACCATTAAAATTGTTGCTTGTAAGTTTTGATTCATTTCTTCTAATGTTTCTAATAAAAGCCTTGCGTTTTTTGAATCAAGAGCCCCTGTTGGTTCGTCTGCTAAAATTAGTTTCGGTTTATTTATTAAGGCTCTTGCACAAGCACACCGTTGTTTTTGACCACCACTTACTTCATAAGGATATTTTTTTAGAATATCTATAATTTTTAATTTCTCGGCTATTTCTAAAACTTGTCCATCGATTTTTGTGACATCTTCTTTGTTGATAACTCGGGATAAGGCGATGTTTTCTTCAATAGTTAGTGTATCTAGTAAATTGAAATCTTGAAAAATAAAACCTAAATTTTTTCTTCTAAAGAGTGCTAGTTCATCATCTTTTATTTCTGTTATATCAAGATTATCGATATAGATATTTCCGCTTGTCACTCTATCGATGGTTGCTATGCAATTAAGAAGAGTGCTTTTTCCTGAACCGCTTGCTCCCATAATAGCTATAAATTCTTGTTCATTGATGGTAAAAGAGATATCATTGATTGCTTTAGTAATATTCGTTTTTGATCCATAATATTTTTTTAAATGATTAATTTTACCTATTTCTTTCATAAATAAATTCCTTTCAACCAAAAGTGCACTTGTTTGGTTATTAACATTATAGCAAAAAGATAAGAAAAACTTTCTTACACTTTTGTTAGGAAAAAAATCTACTTATTTTTTTATAAATAAGTAGATATCTTGAATATTTTGTTTTTCTTTATTGCAAGTTGTTAAAACTAAATCATAGCTATTTTTAGGAATGGTAATAAAACCTGTTTTTTCTTCATGAAAAATATTTATAAGTTGATACGTGTATGTAGTATTTTGATAAGTAATGAAAGCTAAGTCATTTTGTTTTAATTGGTTTAAATTTTTAAAATGAGAGATATTGCTTGTTCCTGAGTGGGCGGCAAGAACAATGGTACAGTTTTCTGTTGGTTTACAATCACTTAATTGTTCAATTCCAATATTTACTGTGTTTTTTGAATCATTTATTGAATAATAATCTTTTTTTAAAGAAATTTTGGGTATTTCTAAAGTAGCTTCTTTTTTTGTTAAACTACTATTTGTTTCTTCTTTTTGGGTAGTTATAGAAGGTACTTGGTTTATCGGTGTAGGGATAGTAGTAGCCACGGTCGTGGTTGTTTGGATTTTTTCAAAGCTAAGTAAACAAAATAGACTAAATATACTTATAGTTAATATGAAAATATTTGTTCTTTTTTTCATCATTTTTTCCTTCTAGATAAACTGTAATAGATGGGATAACTACTTGATTTAAATTGGTATTGGGTACTTTATAGATTTCATTTTCGATTTCAATTTCTTTTGTAATAATCTGTTCTTCTTTTTTTGAAGACGTTAATGTTATGATTATGGGTTCAGTTATCGGGATATAACCATTTGGTGGTTCGGTTTCTATTATATAGTAGGTTCCTAAAGGAAGAATATCTGTTTCAAATTCTCCTTGTTCATTTGTATAAAAATCCATAATTTTTTCGTTTTGAAAATAGATGACTTTACCATTTTCAAAAATGTTTTCTTTTGCATAAAGGGCAAATCCAACATTGGCTAAAGGATTTTTCTTTTCATCTATTTTCTTAATAAGTAATTTTCCTCTTTGAAGTGGGGTATTGGTAACTGTAATGTTTTTTTCAACTATTTCTGTGAAAGAATCTTGAAATGTTAAAGAAACTTGAATCGGTTCTTTTAACGGGATATATCCATCTAATGGATTCGTTTCTATAATGTAGTAATTTCCTAATGGTAAAAGCTTAGTTTCAAATTCTCCTTTTTCGTTCGTAATAAAAGAATCAATTTGTTCGTTTTGATAATAAACGATTTTTCCATTTTCAAAAATATCTTCTTTTGCATAGAGAGTGAAGACGACATTTTTTAAAGGCTTTTTTTGGGTATCCATTTTTTGAACTTTTATTTTGCCTTTTACTCGTTTATTTGTAAATTTTAATTCAATTTTATCCGGAGAGTTTTTATCGATTGTAAAAGTGATTGTTTCTTCATTCCATAAATAACCTGGAATATTCGTTTTTACTTCTTCTAAGCGATAAGTAGAAGGGAAGAGGTCTTCTGTAGTAAATTCTCCTTGTTCATTGGTTTTAAAAATACAGTCACTCGTTTGGCAGATGTATTTTTCATTTTTTAGATCATAAATTTTAAATGCAATATTAGCTAGAGTAAGTGCCTCATTGGTTTCACTATTTATTTTTTGAACTTTTACTTTAGAAGTATATGGCTCATTTATTAAATCGATATTGGTTTTTGCTTCTGTTTTTTCATCAACAGTTAAAGAAATATCTTCGCTTTTATAATAGTTTTCCAGTCCTGTAAGTTGTTTAATAATGTATTCCCCATAGGGTAGGGTAATATTTATTTTTCCAAATTCATCAGTTATTAAGGTATAGAGTGTTTCTCCAGTTTTTTTGTTTAAAATTGCAAATTTAGTGTTGGCTTCTGGTTTTAAGCCTTCAGCTGTCAAATATTTTTTATCAATGGTTAAATCGGTTTTGTAGACTTCGTCTTTAACAATGATTGTTTGTTCTTGGGTAATGTTTTGTTCTGTGATTGCAAAGTCATATTTTTTTTCGTCCAATTTATAACCTATTGGGGATTTAGTTTCTTTTATATAATAATTTCCTAATGGTAAATTAGTTATGGTGGCTTCACAATTTTGAAGTTTAACTGTTTTCATTTTTGTTCCATCTTCTTTATATAAGGTGTATTCTACATCTTCTAGAGAAGCTTCTCCTTGGGCTTGACATTTATTTGTGTCTTGATCTTGTTTTTGAATTTTGACTTTTCCTGTAATCGTTTTAAAAACAATAGTGCTTTCGACATTTTTAACGTCTCCTGTGGCTAGTAAATCTTGCCCTGTATCGTGATGAAAGAGGATAATATCTTGATTCCAATCTTGTCTTTTTTTGACGAGATAAATTACTCCTTCGCTGTTACTCTTATTTGGGGTAATGATCAAATTATTGTTTTCAATTTTTAAAGTACAATTTGTTGATGTTTTAATTTCAAATTCATTTAATATTCCATTTTTATCTTCTAATATATAAGATCCTTCATTGTATGGAATTAAAATGGTTTGCCAATCAAAACTTGGTTTGGTGTAATGTCTTTCGATTAATGTGTCAAGTTCTTTAAATTTTTCTTCGATATTTACAGGTGTACTTATAACGTATTGCCAGGGATTTGGTGAATAGTTTTTACTTGTAAACTGAAAATTTTTTCCTAGTACATTCCAAATTTTTGCTTGAGTTGCAACTACCCAATCTGTGCTAGTGTGATTTTTATATCCATATCCATAGTATGCATATAAACTTATTTTTTCTAGTTGGGTAGTAGATATTCCAGCTTTTAAAGCTAGTTCAGCATTAGATAATCCAAGATATCCAGTATAATCTCCCTTATGTCTTGAGACACCAGGTTCAATACAATATGCAATATTTTGGTTACTATTTCTTTTGAATAATTCAAAGTCCCCAAATTTTCCATCATCGTAAACATAATGATAATCTCCTAAAAAAGTGCTTGTTATTTGGTCGGTTACAGTTGCCGCCTTAACTTCTATTATTCCTAACAAGCTAAGAAATAGTAGAAGTATGAATGTTTTTTTCATATTTTTTTCTCCTTCTACTAATACATTCGTAAAAAAATATGAATTTCCTTTTTTTTCTAAAAAAAAGTGTTCGACAAATTTTGCAGAGATAAGCTCTTTCATTTAAAAGAATTTTCTATTATACTTTTTTTTATAAAAAGAAATGGAGGTAGGTAATATGGTTTTTTATGAGCCAAAAGATTTTCATTTTAATGAGAATATTATGGATACAGTTGTAAAAAATATTGTTAAATATCGTAAAGAAAAAGGTTTTACTCAAGAAAAATTAGCGTTTTATACGGATTTATCTAATGAATTTGTGAGAAGAGTTAAACTTCTCATGGTAAAAGAGGATATTCATTAAAGACTGTTTATAAAATATCTAAGGTTTTAGACGTAAGAATTGATAAATTTTTTGAAGAGAATGCAGATTAAAAATAAGACTAAGATCTTATAAAAATTTTCAATATTTTTAATTGTTTATTCATTTTTTAAAGCGTAAGAACAAATTTTAGAAATTTAGATAGTGGAATAGACAATAGTGTATTAGTCGCGATTAGGAGATTGTTTTATTGTCTAATTTAGAAAAAATCTAAAAAATCTTTTAAAATTGTTTTTTAAATAAAAATAATTTTTCGAATAATTTATTGAAAAAATTTTAATTGAATATTAACAAATGCTGTAAATATTGCGTTTTTTTTGATATATTATTACCAAGTATTTGAATTTGGAGGATGTTAATTATGCAAAACTGTGTTAGAAGTGGGATAGAAATATTAAACGATGTTACAGAAAATTTGGAAAATTTAAATAATCTTGGGATTTATTTAGCTAAGCAAACGGATATTAATGCTCTAAAGACTTTAAAATTACTTATATTAGCTAGTGAGATAAAACGACTTGATAAACCTTTTAATATTCATGCTCACAATACTTGTTTAGAATTTATAGAAAGAAATGGTATTAAACATACGCAAAAAGAGAATGTTGTGGGAAATTTATCCTTAAATCCCCAAAATTTTGCTTTAGAATTAATGGATTATATTATAAAAAATTATCCTGTTAATTTGAATTTTGAATGTTTCGGTATTTATTCTATTTTAGATGTGTGGAATCGTTCTTTTATTAGAATGGATAACTATGATATGGATCATTTTTATAAAAGATATGATATGATTGATAAAAAAATGGATATGTTGGAATTTATGTTTTTAAATGGATTATTAACAAAAAAACAAGTTTCTGATTTATTAAATACTTATGAATTTTGCTTAAACAATGCGACACATTTTTCTAAAGAACAATTGCAAAGAATGAAATATACAATTGATCGAGTTAAGCAATTTTATAAACTTCATGAAAAAGTTTCCTCTTTAAAAAATATAACTAAAGAAGAACGTGAAAGAAAACATGATGAAATCGATATCATAACTGGTATTTCAAGAAAACCAAATGTTCAAATATATACTTCTTGTAGAGAAAATGCTGAGCAGGAAATTCAAAATTATATAATGCAAAACGATCAATGTGCATATATGTACTATACTTTACCAGTATTGATAAAAGAAAAAAATCTAAAATAAAAAGTATTTTTTGTTGAAATTATATTATATTTTTGAATGAAAAGTTTGGCTAAATGTTAATTTTAGTTACAAAAAACTAGTTATAGCGAATAACTAGTTGAAAAGTTCTTTTAAATTATATTTTCTAATTGTTTTATTAGTTCACTCTCATTTATATTGAGTTTGGCATATGGAATTTTTGTGAATAAATATTTCTCCATAGTGTTGGTTCCGTATAAATCATCAAATATTTCGTGGGGATCATCAACTACATAATTGTAGCCTTGAAGAGCTCCACAATGTTCACATGTATTTGCAATGTATGTCTCCTCTTTAGTTTTGCTATAGCAATCTTTTATAGTTGTTATTTGTTTTTTTAAATATTCATCAAGGATAGGGATGTCGCCTATGCCCATTTCGCTGTTCATTCTCTCATTAGAATATTTTTCTATTTCATAAGCTAAATAGTAAGAGAAAATGGAAGTGGTTTGATGACATTTCCAACATTTTTTAGACCATTTATAAATTAAAAGTCCATCTTTTTTTAGGATATTTATAATAAATTCGGTTAGAGGGATATGACTTTGACATTTGGGGTAGTTACTGCACCCAGCAAAAATACCATATTTTCCTTCTTTTAAAAAATAAAATCCGTTACAATCATGGCAAGGAAGATGTTTTTCTATTCTTTCTATTTTTATTTGGTTTAAGCTATATGTTTTGTTACACTTTTTGTTATAACATCGCAGATAAGTTGTACCGTTATTTTGATTTTTTTGATAGTAAAGTGTACTTTTACATTCTAAGCATTTATAATCACTTAAACTACAAAATGTTTCGGTAGACAAAGTAGTACCACATTTTATACAAATTAAATATTCTTTGTGTGTATACATATTTTCGTCTAGCACTAAGAGACCATCACATATTGGACATTCCATATTCATCACCTCAATTTGGTTCTTTGTATGATAATTTTTATTTTCTTATTTTTTGCAAAACGTATTGTTTCTCTTTAACTTGAATATCAAATTTAGCCATATCACAGGGATTAAATTCTTCTAAGACTATAGTTTTTTCAGATTCTTCGTTATTTGCAAGAGTTTGAATGTGATATTGATTTAATTTTTCACTTGGAAATTCTATATCTAAAGCTCTTGCTATACATTGTTTGTTATATTTCCCTTCAAATGACTTAAATTCCAAAATATCATCTCTTGAATCATATAATATAATAGAATTCGGTATGTCTCTACATTCATTTCTTATATATAATTCAACTAGATTTGAGTTAATTGCAAGAGTTGCATTTATATCTGAACGATTATCTTCTATATATTGAGATTGTATATTATTTGAAAATTCAGAATTTAAAATACAATTGGCCTGATTGGTAAATTTTGTATCCATTCCATAATCATATTTTATATGAATAGGGTATTCTGTTTTTCCAGATAAAAAGTAATATTGATTATGATCTGTTACCAAGCGGGAAGTTTGCCTTCCATATATATAATATCCTGTTTTTTTACTGATATCTGTTATAAACTTTTGGATATTATTTTGTTTTGGAACATATTCACAAAGTAAGATAGGACGTTTTCCATTAGGTTGGAATACTCGAAAATAAAAATCAACAGCCCTTTTATCCATTTCACAAAATTGTTTTAATTCTTGCAATTTTTGTTGATGAATTAAGTATTCATTACGTAATCCTAATATAATTTCTTTTAAAGTATAATAATCTTTTTTTTGCATAAAAAGTCTTCCTTTCCTTATTATTATATCATATATCTTATATTGGTATTTGAGAATAATTAATTAAAAGAGCAGAGATAGGTTAAAAAACTATTTTAGCCGTTTCTTAACATTTTCTTCGCATAATAAAAAATAGACACTCTTTGAACTGAACCCCAAAAGTTGGACAGTTTATAAATAGTTTCTAATTAGAGGATTGTAACCTGTACTTTACAGGGGACAGTCCTTTTAATTTTACTTTAATTCTATCATAATTATAATAATAAATATAGTCAT
>CALVUM010000054.1 GCA_944363605.1 uncultured Bacilli bacterium | reverse complement strand
ACCAATGGAATTTAAAAAAGATGAGTCCTGTACAATACAGAAATCATCTTCTTCAAAATAACCAAATTAACCAATAAATTATACCACTATCGTGTCCATTTTATAGGGTACAATTCACAATGATTTATATATAAAAATAGAGTATAC
This sequence comes from uncultured Bacilli bacterium, assembly GCA_944363605.1. Taxonomy (GTDB): domain Bacteria; phylum Bacillota_I; class Bacilli_A; order RF39; family UBA660; genus Ventrenecus. The sequence continues at coordinate 3,707 of CALVUM010000054.1, read as the reverse complement.
CAATATGATACACTCTATTCATTCTTTGTTTTGTTATCTATTTTATTACTTATCGCTTTTAAAACTTCTAAATATTCTTTTTCCACAGGGCTTATTGTTCTAACTTGATATTTCTTATACTCGAATTTAGCTTTCTCGATTGCTCTATTATGGCTAATTGTTCCCGCTCCCACAAGTAATTTTTCACCAGTGCTAGAAAGGATTGTATCTAGTTGCCTAATGTAATCTTCCATATGCATTGGGTTATGTCTAATGGCTTGTATTTCAGCAAAATCAAAATATCCTGATACTAAATTATTTAAAACTTTTAATTCCTCTTCACTTAAATAATTTTTAGCAATTACAACATCACTTAACACTGGAATGTCACCTTTAAAAGTTGTTAATCCCATAAATGGTTTATCAGAATCTGCTCTTTCATAAATTACTTCTGGTGCTTGTATGTCCATGGGCAGCATAATGAAGTTTATTTTGTACAATTTTAAAAAATTCAATTGATTTACTATCTTTCGGATCATAATCGACAGCGGTTGCATATAAATCAAGAACTTGTCTATATAATACTTTTTCAGATGATCTGATGTCTTTAATTCTAGCAAGTAATTCTTTCCAATAATTACCTCCTCCATTACCTTTAAGTCTTTCATCATCCATAGTAAAGCCTTTAATCATATACTCTTTTAATCTTTCTGTTGCCCATCTTCTAAAATTCGTAGCAACTTTAGATTTTATTCTATATCCTAAAGATATAATCATATCTAAATTATAATAGGGAATTTCTCTATTTACTGTTCTATTTCCTTCTTTTCGAACTTGTCGGAAATTTTGACATGTTGAATTCTTATCAAGTTCTTCTTCAGAATAAATATTATTTATATGCTCAATAATATTAGTTCTGGAAGTAGAAAACAATTCAGCCATTTGTTGTTGCGATAACCATACTGTCTCATCTTCAATTTTTACATCTATTTTTGTTTTACCATCATCTAATTGATATATTACTATGTTGTCTTTTTCTTCCATTAAAAACCTCCTTTTCTTTTAGATTTTAAAAGGTGTCAACACATAAAATCATTGTTCACACCTTTATTTTACTATATATTTGCACTGTTTTGTGGACAAGTCATAAAAGACGAACCAATTATTAATTTTATAAAATTTAACTTTTTTCCTTATTTTATACTACTTTCCACAGCATTGCTTATATTTTTTCCCCGAACCACATGGACAAGGATCATTACGTCCAACTTTCTGTTCCTTTTTTACTGGAGATTTCTTGTCCGTTTCTTTAGAATCATTGGTTTTTCCTTTAATTGTTTGTTTACGGTCAGAATTTTGTTCAATATTTGCTTTTAACAAGAATTGAGAAATGGTATCATCAATGCGATTTAAAAGTTGTTCAAACATATTATAACCTTCCATTGTATATGCTTGTAATGGATTTGTTTGAGCATATTGTCTTAAGAAAATTCCTTCTTTTAACCCTTCCATGGCATTTAAGTGTTCTACCCATAAAGAATCAATTATTCTTAAAGATATCGCACGCTCAAATTCTTCGAAATTTGGAGCATCTTTGATTTTTAACTCATAATCTTCATTGACTAAATTTGTTAAATAATCAATCATTTTTCCTTGGTCTAATTCTTTAATTTCTTCAACTTTGATTTTTTCTGTTTTTAGATAATTGTTATTTAGTTGTTCTACAATTTTTTCTAAATCTTCGTCTTTAAATTTGCCATCTTCTCCAACATGAGCAGTTATGATATCTTCCATTGTATTTCTAAATGTTTCTTTAATAGAATCATGAATACTTTCATTATCAATAATCTCATTTCTTTGATCGTAAATAATTCTTCTTTGTTCATTGACTACGTTATCATAATCAAGCAAATTTTTACGCATATCAAAGTTATTTCCTTCAACTTTCTTTTGAGCTGATTCAATAGACTTTGTTAGAGATTTTGAACGAATTGCTTGATCGCCAACTAAACCTAAAGCCATGACCATATTTTTTACTTTATCGGTTCCAAAACGACGCATTAAATCATCTTCAAAGGAAACAAAGAATTGACTCATTCCTGGATCTCCTTGACGGCCTGCACGTCCACGTAATTGGTTATCAATACGACGTGATTCGTGTCTTTCCGTTCCAATTACACATAAACCACCTAATTCGAGTACTCCTTCGCCAAGCTTAATATCGGTTCCTCGACCAGCCATATTTGTGGCAATGGTAATTGCTCCTTTTTCACCTGCTTTAGCAATGATTTCAGCTTCACGAGCGTGATTTTTAGCATTTAATACTTCGTGTTTTAGGCCTTCTTTTTTTAATAATGCAGAAAGTTTTTCATTGTTTTCAACGGAAATGGTACCCACTAAAATTGGTTGACCATTTTTATGTATCTCTTTTATTGTTTTGACAATTGCTTGATATTTTCCATCTTCTGTTGAATAAACTAAGTCAGCTAAATCTTCACGAATAACTGGTTTGTTTGTCGGAATTTGAATAACATACATATTATAGATATTTCTAAATTCTTCTTCTTCCGTTTTTGCCGTTCCGGTCATACCTGAAAGTTTATTATACATTCTAAATAAATTTTGGAATGTTATAGTAGCCATTGTTTGCGTTTCTTCATTGATTTTGACATTTTCTTTTGCTTCGATTGCTTGATGTAATCCTTCACTAAATTGACGTCCTTGCATTAAACGACCAGTAAAAGGATCAACTATGATAACACTGCCATTATCCACTACATAATCCACATCTTTTTTGAATCCATAATTGGCTTTTAAAGCATTATTAATGTGATGAACTAATGCTGAATTACCAAAATCATATAAATTATCTAATCTAAAGAACTTTTCTAATTTTTCAGCACCTTTTTCGGTAATCGAAACATTTTTACTTTTATTATCTACTATATAATCTTCTTCAGTAAGTTTTTTTACAGCTTTATCGGCATCCATATATAAATTTTTGGCATTTTGTTTGCCACCAGAAATAATTAATGGTGTTCTTGCTTCATCAATTAAAATGGAATCCACTTCATCGACAATACAAAAGTTTAAAGGTCTTTGAACCCGATCTTCTTTACGAACTACCATGTTGTCTCTTAAGTAATCAAATCCTATTTCGTTGTTTGTTGAATATAGAATATCACAGGCATAGGCTTCTTTTTTTTGCATTGGATTCATTTCACGCATATTAAGCCCTACAGTTAAGCCGAGGAATCTAAAAATATTTCCCATCCACTCAGAGTCACGTTTAGCTAAGAATTCATTTACAGTAACAATATGAACGCCTTTGCCATCTAAGGCATTTAAATATGCTGGCATTGTTTCTGTTAATGTTTTTCCTTCACCAGTTTTCATCTCAGCAATATTACCATAATGAATCGCTAAACCACCTAATATTTGAACATAGTAAGGTTTTTCATTTAATACTCGATAATCTACTTCTCTTACTACTGCGAAGGCATCAACGACTAAATCATTTAAACTTTCCCCATTTTCTAATCTACTTTTAAATTCATTTGTTTTTGCTTTTAACTCATCATCACTTAAAGTAGCCATTTCTTCTTCTTTAGCAATAATTTGGTCAGCAATTTTTTCAAATCTTTTTAATTCTTTATATTCGGAATCAATTAATTTTCTAAATATTCCCATGTGTACTAACCTCCATCGTTATCATTTTACCATAAACT
>CALVUM010000053.1 GCA_944363605.1 uncultured Bacilli bacterium | reverse complement strand
TGAACTCATTAATACGGATTACTTATATGATTTTAGGGATATAGAATGATCATCTATATCCCTTTTCTTTTTTTCTCTAAATTAATGTGCTGATTTCACTTCAAAATAAAATGCAGATCTATAATTTTAGGAATTCTCCTCACCAGTTTAATTGTTCTGGGGGGGGGGGTTATTTGAATAAAACACCAATACCGGAACAAAGAAAAATAGCTGAAAATATCGAATTAGCTATCTATTTAGAAAATGAACAAACAAGTGGTATTCCAAGTAGAGAAAGTGGCTACTATTATGATCGAGAGAGATCTAGTTGTACCAATGAAGCTTATATCAATTGGGATAGCGTAAGTTGGAGTCCAGTCGTAAATAACATGAGTGAATATAAAACAAGATGTGATCTTTATTTTACTAGAACCTATACTGAAGGAATTTTAAATGGAACAGATCCAATTTTAAAAGATGAATTAGTTCCTGTAATAATTGAAGAAGATGGAACAGTAAAAAAAGCCAATTTAGAAAGTGAATGGTATAGCTATGCCAATAAGAATTGGGCAAATTCTATCATTTTAGACGATCAATACGACACATTAAATAGTGAAGGAAAAGTAGTCGGAGCAACAAAAGAAGAGGGATATGTTTCCTTTGATGGAGTGGATGACTATATCGATTTAAGTTTAATAGAATATGACTTTGGAAAACTTTTCACTTTTACCATAACTTTTTCTCTTAATGAATTTAAAGAAGAAAATATGAATGTTTTGTCTAATGCTCAATATTCGGGTTTTGGGTTGTATGTTCGTCCAAATGGGGAAATAAGACTAGAAATATATGATACGTCAGTTGACGATTATATAGTTTTGAAAAGTAATTTTTTTGCTGAATTGAGTAATGAATATGAAGTGACTGTTGTCTTAAAAACTAACGAGGTTATTTTGTATATTGATGGGACGGAAATAGTAAAATCTTCTTTTTCGGGAGCATTGAAGGTATCACAAGTTCCAATAATTATTGGAGCAAATCCAGAATTATCAGGAGAGCATATTAAATTTTCAAATATAAATGTTAGACAAGTTCAAATTTATAATCGAGCATTAGATGAAGAAGAGATTAAAGAAATAAGCGAAGGCAAAGTAGTAAATGATGAAGGGTTACTTCGGTATGTCGATTTTACAAATAAAAGTTATGAAAACAATGAAGTTATTCCAGAGGAAGCAATAGAGTCTTATTTTGTGTGGATACCAAAATATCGATATCAACTATGGGATTTAGGAAACTATGATAGTTTAACGAGCATTGATGAAAGTAAAGTCCATGAAATACCTATCATCTTTGGTGACTACAATACAAGTGATGATAAAGAAAACGAATGTACAACGCCCATGGAAAGTGGAGCGAGTGGAAATTGTCAAATAGGAGACTACATGACTCATCCGGCATTCATAAGTATCCCATCAACCGGATTCTGGGTTGGCAAATTTGAAACAGGATATGATGGAGCAACGAGTAAAGTAGAGGCTCAACAAAATGTGAATGATTCGAGTAAAATTATTGTTAAACCGAATGTCTATAGTTGGCGAGGAATACAAGTAGTAAATGCCTTTTATAGTTCATATAATTACAAACGAGGGTTAGATAGTCATATGATGAAGAACACAGAATGGGGAGCCGTAGCCTATTTACAACATAGTATTTATGGAAGTGCAACAACTTTAAGAATCAATAATAACTCAGAGTATATTACAGGATATGCTGCAAACAATGAACCAACCTGTGGATATACTACACCAGTTGAAGAGTGTAATAAGTATTGTAATGATGGAACATGTAATGTAACCTATCCCAGTAGTGTTCTTTCTAGTACCACAGGCAATATAACAGGAATCTATGATTTGACGGGCGGAGCTTGGGATATTGTGATGGGAGTTATGGTGGATCAAAATGGCAAACCAATGAGTGGAAGAAATAGTTTATACAATTCGGGATTTAACGGAACGTTTGGCTGTCCAACATGTGATAATGATACTTCTAAATTGACCGAATTAACTACGGGCTATGATTTTCCAGATAGTAAATATTATGATGCTTATGCTTATGCCACGGTAGATGAACAATTTCAAAGAAGAATACTAGGAGATGGAACAGGCGAAATGGGACCGTTTGCAGAAGCAACATATTTAACTCAAATAAGACAAATTGGAAGTTGGTATGAAGATCATGCTTATTTTATTTGGTCGGGTAGTCCGTGGTGTCTACGTGGAGGAGATTATCCTTTGGGAGTACGTGCTGGTATGTTTGCTTTTGGTGTTGAGTACGGTCGATCATATAATAGTGGTAGTTTTCGTATTATTTTAACTCCAACAGTTTGAAATTTTCCTTGCATTTTCTAAATTCCTTGCATATAATAGTAACATACAAGCGATGAAGGTGTGGAAATCCGGAGCTATATAGATAAAAGTGATTCTTCTAGAATAAGAAGGGTGGAACCACGGGTTGAAAACTCGTCCCTTTACTGTTCTAGAAGTTTTTTATTTAAAGAAAGAGAAGAGGTAGAATATGAAAAATGTTTCAATGGAAGAATTAGTAAATTATTGTAAGCAATATGGGTATATTTTTCAAGGAAGCGAAATTTATGGAGGTTTATCTAATACATGGGATTATGGAAGCTTAGGTGTAGAACTTAAAAATAATGTTCGTAAAGCATGGTGGAAAAAATTTATTCAAGAAAATCCATATAATTATGGTTTAGATTCCGCTATTTTAATGAATCCAGAAGTATGGGTGGCAAGTGGACATGTGACGAGTTTCTCAGATCCCTTAATTGATTGTAAGCGTTGTAAAAGTCGTCATCGTGCTGATAAATTGATTGAAGAATTTACAAAGAGAGCTGAAACTGGTGATGGTTGGTCTAATGAAAAATTAGAAAGTTTTATTAGAGATAATAAAATCCCTTGTCCTGTATGTGGAGCCCAAGATTTTACGCCAATTCGGCAATTTAATTTGTTGTTTGAAACTCATCAGGGTGTGACTGAAGATAATAAAAGTAAAGTTTATTTACGAGGAGAAACCGCTCAAGGAATTTTTGTGAATTTTTTAAATGTGCAAAGAACGATGCGGGCGAAAGTTCCATTTGGAATTGGTCAAACAGGTAAATCATTCAGAAATGAGATTACTCCAGGAAACTTTACTTTTAGAACTAGAGAATTTGAACAAATGGAATTAGAATTCTTCTGTAAACCTGGTACAGATTTAGAATGGCATGGATATTGGAAAAATTCTTGTATGTCTTTTTTGAAAGACTTAGGTTTACAAAAAGAAAATTTACGGTTTCGCGATCACGCCCAAGAAGAACTCTCCTTTTATAGTAAAGCAACAACCGATATTGAATATAACTATCCGATGGGTTGGGGAGAACTATGGGGCATCGCTGACCGAACAGATTATGATTTAAGTGTTCATATAAATCATTCAAAAGCTGATTTACGGTATTTAGAGCCTGAAACAAATGAAAAATACATTCCTTATGTTATTGAGCCATCTGTTGGACTAGATCGTTTGGTTCTTGCCCTTTTAACGGATGCTTACCATAAAGAACTTTTGGAAGATGAGGAAAGACTTGTTTTAAAAATTCATCCTTTTTTAGCTCCATATAAAGTAGCCATCTTACCTTTAGTAAAAAAAGTTCATGCCAAAAAAGCTATGGAAATTTATGGCGAACTTGCTAAAGACTTTATGTGTAGTTATGATGAGTCAGGAAGCATTGGGAAAAGATATCGAAGAAGTGACGCGATTGGAACACCTTTTGCAATTACAATTGACGATGATACTTTAAATAACAATACGGTTACTGTAAGAGATAGAGATACGATGAAGCAAGTTGTTATGAGTATTAAAGAATTTAAAAGTTTCTTAAAAGAGAAAACAGATTTTTAAAAATTTATATCTTAAAGAGATTGAAAAAAAGAACTCTTTTTGATACAATGAAATGGTAAGAGAGTCGAAAGGAGAGTTTTTTAACATGGCGCTTGGAAAATTAAAAAAATTATTTTCAGATGAAGATGAAGATACTTCAATGAGTGAAGATGAATTTTATAATGTAAGTGAGGATGATGCTTTAAAAGAAGCTGACAAAACGGGAAATAAAATGATTTTGTTAGAACCTCGTGCATATTCTGAATCGCAACAAATTGCTGATCATTTGAAAAACAGAAATAGTGTGGTGGTTAATTTAAAGAGAGTCACTTCTGCGCAAGCCAAAAGAATTATCGACTTTTTATCAGGTTGTATTTATTCTATTGGAGGAACGATGCAAAAAATTGGTGTAGGTATTTACTTATGTACTCCAAAGAATGTTAACGTTCAAGGTAAGATTAGTGATGATAATGAAAAACAATCAAAAAATAATGAAGAAGAATTAGACTGGTAATAGAGAGTTTTTATTTAAAGAAGGTGGATCGTGAAGAAGTTTAGTACAAGTATTTATGGCTATAGCAAAAGTGAAGTTAATGCTTTTGTTGCTGAAGTTGCCAAAGAATACGAATCAATGTTAAATAATTTGAAACAACGTGATACCGAGATTACAGCTTTAAAGCAAAAACTTATTCAATATCAAAATATGGAGAATACTTTAAATAAAGCTTTGTTGGTAGCAGAAGATGCATCAAATCAAATCAAGAAAATGGCGAGAGATGAGTCAAAATCTATTGTGGATGAAGCAAGAAGAAACGCATCTAGAATAGTAAATGAGGCATTACTTAGAGCTCAAAAACTAGAACAAGATGGCGAAACGCTTCGACAAAGAATTTCAGCGTTTAAAAGACGATTTAAAGCTATTGTTGAAACAGAATTGGATGCAATTGAGCAAATTGATGAAGATTATTAAAGTTGTGGTTCATACAACTTTTTTCTTTAAGTGGGGGTAAATGGGTTATGAGATTGATTGAAATTAAGACATGGAATGAATTTCATGAAAAATTAAAAGATATAAAAGGAAATGAATATGTCTATGTAAAAATTTTATGTAAGGAAAGAAAAGGAAAAATTGAGGCTGTAGATTTAAAAAAATTCAAGGGAACTTTAGAAATTAATTTTCCGGATGAAAACAAAATTTATCTGATGGAAATAAGTCATCCTATCGATTGCTCGATTCGTGAATTTTTTTATAATGGGGATAAGGCATGTGTAACTATGAATTATCATGGTACTTTAAAATTTGGGTATCACGTAATTCCCAAAAAAACGATTGCCATATCTAATGAACAACAATTACAAAAGGAAATGAATAAGGCAACTGAAAATTGTGATTTTGTTTTAACTAACGATCTTTTCTTAAAAAAATCGTTTAAAATAAAAAAACAAATTAATGCTGCGGGTTTTAAAGTTTTATTATCTAAAAATGATATGGCATTGGCTCCTTATTTTATAAATGCTCAATTCGTATTTTATGATGACTATTTGGAAGTAAAGAAACCAGAAGATTTATATATGTTAGAAAATTTTTTCTATGGAGATGTAGTCGTTGTTTTAAATAGTGACTTGAAAAATTTTATTATGCGGCCTATTAATTTATCTAAATTTTGTGGCAATTTATATATTTTGGGAAATCATTTTTCTTTAAATAATGGTAGAATTTTAGTTTCCTCATCTTCTGGTGGTTTAATAGGAGAACTTCATCCTTACGCGAATTTATATGTAGAAAATTTAGGTTTAGAGCACCTTATTTTTTGTGGAAGCAAACCTAATTATTGTGGAACTGTGTTAGGAATGAGAACAAAATCAGGTTATCAAAGTCCTGAAGGACGAATTGTTCTTAAAAAATGCTGGGCAAAGAATATCAAGATGCCGGATTCTTATTTTCATACCGATGTCTTTGTGGGAGATACTTCTATTGATTATGATCTAGAAGATGTTTATTCTTTTCAAGTATTTAAAAATCGAAAGGAAATTTATCCGATAAAAAATGATGATAATGGATTACGTTTAAAAAAATAGGAATGTCTAAGCAACATTCTTATTTTTAATAAATTCTTTTAATATTTTTGTCAAAGCTCTTTTTTCTATTCTTGATACATAACTTCTTGAAATATGCATTTCATTGGCGATGTCTTTTTGAGTTTGTTCTTTACGATTCATTAAACCGTATCGTTTCGCGATAATTTCTTTTTCTCTTCTAGTGAGTAATTTTAGATAATCATTTACAAGTAACATATCGTCTTTTACTTGCAAAGAGTTTGCAAAATCTTCTGTGTTGTCTTTGATTACTTCCATTAAACTTATTTCATTTCCGTCTTTATCATGACCTATAGAATCGTTTAAACTAATATTTTTACTATTCTCACCTTTAATACTTCGAAAATACATTAAAATTTCGTTTTGAATACATTTAGCTATATAAGTGGTCAACTTAATATTTTTTTCTTTGTTGTAGGAATCCACTCCTTTAATAAGTCCGATTGTTCCTATGCTTATTAAATCATCGGTATTTTCTCCATTTGCTTCAAATTTTTTTACAATATGAGCAACTAGTCGGAGGTTGTGTTCAATCAGTTTATTACGAGATATTTCATCTCCTTGTTCCATCTTTTCTAAACATTCTTTTTCTTCAATATCAGATAAGGGCTCTGGAAAAACATTATTCGAATAACTACCTGTAAAAAATATCATTTGTTCTAATAAGGATAATAAAAACATAAATCACTTCCTTGATTTATTTTATGTTTTTTAAAATATTTTATTAATTTTTGAATAAATTCTATTATTTTTTGCTATACAGATCATTTTGTTTTTTAATACATAAATAACTTTTCTTTAATTTAGTTAAAGAAAATGATATACTTATCTAGAGAAAGAGGTTGTAGTAAATGGAAGTGTTTAGACCAGATATTTATCAAAAAAGTATTTATGATATTGATTATATAAAATTAAAAAATATGGGAATTCGTTGTCTTTTATTTGATTTGGATAATACCCTTGTGCCAATAGATAAAGATGTTCCGGATAAGAAACTTTTAGACTTTTTTTTATATATTGAAGAATTGGGATTAAAACCGATTATTTTATCTAATTCATCGAAAAAAAGAGTAGAGCCATTTAAAGAAAAATGTAATGTAGATAGTTCTTTTCATAGTAGAAAACCTTTTTCAAAAAAATATAAAAAAATATTGGAGATGTATCATTTTCATGATACTGAGGTAGCTTGTATAGGTGATCAACTTTTGACAGATATTTATGGAGCGAATCGTTTAGGTTTTACAAGTATTTTGGTAAATCCAATTAGTAAAAAAGATAGATTTGGAACGAAAATCAATCGTTTTTTTGAAAAAAGAATTTATGCTTCTTTAAAAAGAAGAGGTTTATTAGAACGGGGGATTTATTATGAGTAAAAAATGTTTCGGCTGTGGGATTTCTTTACAAATAACTGATTCTTCTAAATTGGGTTTTGTAAAATCTTTAGATATGGATTATTGTATGCGTTGTTTTCGATTAAAAAATTATCATGAAAATAGTAAACTTGCTTTTGAAGTCGATAATTTTAAAATTTTAGAAAAAGTAAATAAAGGCCAAGGCAAAGTTTTTTTCTTTATAGATATTTTAAATATTTATCAGGAAACGATTTCTTTATTTTCAAAAGTAAAATTACCCAAAGTTTTGGTTATTAGTAAAATTGATGTTTTACCTAAAAACATTTCGTTGAAAGTTATTGAAAATTATTTAAGAAAATATTTTCATGTTCAAGAAGAAATTCTTTTTGTACAAAAGAAAAAGAGTAGTGCAAAAAAAGTCTATGAATATATCTCGAAAGATAAATGGAAAAATTTCTATTTTTTGGGACTTACAAATGCCGGTAAGAGTAGTTTGTTAAATCTTTTGTTAGAAGAACTTGTTACGAATTCTAAGCCAATAACAGTAAGTGAGATTCCTAATACCACATTGGATTTTATTGAAATTTCTTTGCCTAATAAAAAGAAAATTCAAGATTCGGTTGGGTTAACCTATAAGTATTGCTTTCAAGAGTTTGAAATGCTTCAAAAAAAATTAGTAAAAAAGGAAATTAAGCCAAAAAATTTTTATTTGAAAAAAGGAACCATTTTAGCTTTAGAAAATCAAATTTTTTTAAAACTTGATGATGTAAATAGTATCACTTGGTTTGGAAGTGAGAATTTGGAAATAAAAAAGATTTATAAAGAAAGAGGAGAATATATTTCTTTCTCTGTTCCTGAAAAAACAAACGTTTATTTAAAAGGAGTAGGTTTCTTTTATGTAAAAAATAAAGCGGTTGTTCAAATTGCTGGTTTGAAGAAAGAAAATATTGCTATTGAGTCGTCTTTTTTAGGAGGAAATTTCTATGAGTAAGATTCGAGTTATGGATGAAACTTTAGCGAATAAAATCGCGGCTGGAGAAGTTGTTGAAAAATGTAGCAGTGTCGTTAAAGAATTATGTGAAAATAGTATTGATGCAGGAGCAAAAAATATTTTGATTCAGCTTGAGGAAGGTGGAAAGAAAAAAATTGAAGTCTCTGATGATGGTTTGGGAATGAATGAAGAAGACGCGATTTTAGCTTTTCAAAGACATGCAACGAGTAAGATTTATAAAGATGATGATTTATTTTTTATTGATACGCTTGGATTTCGTGGCGAAGCTCTTCCTTCAATTGCATCTGTTTCAAAATGTGAACTAAAAACAAGTGACGGGGCAATTGGTACACACGTAATAATTGAAGGTGGCAAGAAAATTTTAGTTGAAAAATCTGATGCCAGAAAAGGTACTTCTTTAAAAATTACAAATTTATTTTATAATACTCCGGCTAGGTTAAAATATTTAAGAAGTGAACAATCAGAACTTGCCAGTTGTGTTTCTTTTGTTGAAAGACTTGCTTTATCGCATCCGGAAATTTCTTTTACTTTACAACATGATAATCGTTTGGTAGTAAAAACGAGTGGTAGTAATGACTTATTAAAAACAATTCATGAAATTTATGGACTTCAAGTTTCTTCAAAAATGCTGGAAATAAAAGCAAGTAATGATGATTTTGATATTTATGGATATATTTGTAAGCCAGAAATTTTAAAGAGTAACAGAAATCATATGATTGTCATGGTTAACGATCGTATTGTAAAAAATTTTGATATAAATAAAGCGATTAATGATGCGTATTATACTTATAAACCGGATATTAAGTTTCCTATTGTTGTTTTAAAAATTAATACAGATCCGACTTTAATTGATGTGAATATTCATCCGACAAAACAAGATATAAAATTATCAAAAATGGATGTTTTATATAATTTGATTTTAAAAACGATTAAAGATGCATTATATAAGGCTTTGCTTGTGCCAGATGCCCTTTTAAGAACTCCGGAAGTCCAAAATAGTCCAAAAGAAGTGATTGAAAGTATTGTAAAAGAACAAGAGGAAGCCTATATTCCTACGACAATTCAGACTGAACTTAATTTGAAAGAAGAGCCTAAAGAGGAGATTGTTGTTGAAAATCCAGAAATGAAAGAACTTGTTTTATATCCAGTAGGGCTTGCTCATGGTACATATATTATCGCTGAAAATGAAAGTGGCATGTATATAATTGATCAACATGCTGCTCAAGAAAGAATAAATTATGAGCGGAATATGGCTTCCTTAAAAGCAAAAGAAGTCCATACAACCAATCTTTTATTTCCAATTACAATCGAATTGTCTGGAAGTGAATTTTTAAAGGTTAAAGCTGAAGAAGAACATTTAAAAGAATTAGGATTTGCGATTGAAGAATTTGGAGTGAATACCTTTGTGATTAAGGGACACCCAACTTGGTTAAGAGAAGGATATGAAGAAGAAAGTATAAGAAGAATTATTGATTTGATTGTGGGGGGAATTTCCAGATTAGATCCAGTAAAATTTAATGAATCGATTGCCATTACTCTAGCGTGTAAAATGAGTATTAAAGCCAATATGCATATTTCTCATGAAGCCCAAGAAGAACTTTTAAAAGAGCTTTGTGCTTGTGATAATCCCTATAATTGTCCTCATGGAAGACCAACTATTATTAAGTTTAGCAATTATGATTTAGAAAGAATGTTTAAGAGAGTCATGAATTAGGCCTTTTCCTTTATAATCGCAAATTGACATCATGATAAAATTATCTTAGGAACTAAGATAATTTTTTTAGCTTGAGAAAAAAATATGATATAATAACACAGTAAGATATAATATAAAATCCCTAAAATTTATCCATATTATTTATAAGGAGTGTATTTTATGGCAAAATCAAAAGAAAAAGTAGTAGTAGTATTTATTTTATTATTAATTATGATTAGTTTAGGAGTCAGTTATGCTTATTGGTCGTTAGTAAATACTCAAATTGATGATAATCTTGTTTCATCAGCGTGTTTAAGTATCAGCTTTACAGGAGAAAATGATATTTCTTTATCTGGAACTTATCCAATGAAAGATGAAAAATTAATAGAGTTTTTTAAAACTACGACGCCATATCATTTTACAATAACCAATGAATGTGATACAGAAACCAACGTTGTAATCAATTTAGAGACTTTAGGAGGAGAAAATAAACTTGGCGATCAATATATTGATGTAGTTTTATATAATGGACGGAAAAGTTTTGAGGAAATCTTAACAAATAATTCTCAAATTTATGAAGTGTACAGCAAGAGGGGAGAAAGTCATAGCTATGATGGTATAGAATTATATGATTATAAATTAACTAACAACTTAGAAAATGATGATAAAGTACTAGAAGAAGCTACAAAAGCATATAGGTTATATGAATTTACATTAAAAGGAAAAGCCAGTAGAAGTTTTAATCTTATAGAATATATGAGTCAAGATACACCTGCTTTAGAAGAAACTATGAATAAAGCATTTACAAGTAAGATTACAGTAAGTACGAGTTATTCTCCACCACCTGTACAAAATATGCTTGCAGCACGGGGATGTACAGACAGTTGCGAAAATGATACAAATACGGTCTTTCAACAACAATATTTAGACAATACAACTAAAATTGTCTTTGAAAATACAATGAATCCGCCAACTACTTATGTTTCTTCGTATGACGAGAGTAGTTTAAAAGATGGAAGTGTCATGGCATATGTCATAGAAAATGAAGAAACGCCTGGAACTTACACAATAAAATTTCAAACTAATGGAATATTTTTAATGGAAAGTGGAGCGTATTACTTTTATGATTTTAGCAAAGTGACAGAACTGGAAGGCTTAGAATATGTAGATACAAGTAAAGTTGTAAGTATGGCTTATATGTTTTCAGGTATGAATAATCTTACATGGTTAGATGTAAGTAGTTTTGATACCTCGAATGTGGTGATTATGGATAGAATGTTTTTCGATATGGCTTCTCTTCAAACATTGGATTTAAGTACTTTTGATACGAGATCTGTTCGATACATGGGAGGAATGTTTCGCAATATGACTAGTTTGAAAGTATTAGATATACAAAATTTTCAAACTACTAATGTTACACAAATGGATTGGATGTTTGAAAACTGTAGTCTTCTTACTTCATTAGATGTAAGTAGTTTTGATACTTCAAATGTGACAACAATGTCTGGAATGTTTCGCAATATGAGCAGTTTGACCACATTAGATATTCAAAATTTTGAAACACCGAATGTAACAAGAATGAACGGTATGTTTCAAAATATGACTAGTCTTCAGTCATTAGATGTAAGTCATTTTGATACAAAAAACGTAGTGAATATGAGTTATATGTTTTCTTACGTAAGCAATATTTCAGAATTAGATGTAAGTCACTTTGATACATCAAAAGTAACAAATATGGAAGGGATGTTTCAAAATGCGAATAATCTGACATTTTTAGATTTAAGTAACTTTGATACGTCTGATGTTACAAGTATGAAGAATATGTTTGAGGGTATGAATAATATTATTTCTTTAGATGTTAGTGCTTTTAATACATCTACAGTAACGAATATGAATGGAATGTTTCGCAATATGAGCAATCTTCAATCTTTAGACTTAAGTAATTTTAATACTAGTAATGTCACGAATATGGAAGGAATGTTTAATAACGATATTAATCTACAAACTATTCTTTATGGTGCAAATTTTGTTTATAACAATGAAGCAAGTGTTTTATATATGTTTGCTAATTGTCCAGCTAACAAACCAACAGATGCTTCATGGGATGGGGTTATCTAAGAAAGTGTAATGAATGTTGAAGGATAGATAAATTGTATATTTTATACAATGAAGTCCTTCTTTTTTCAAATTTCAAAATTTCAAATATTATTTTTTCTTGATTAAAAATCAGGTATAATATATTATTATGAGCGAAGAAATGGAGTATCATGGTATGCAAGAAGAACAAAAGTCTTTAAATGAATATATGGCATCTTCAAAAGAAACGTTGAAACAGGTAAAAAAACAAAGAAGAAAAAAAATTATAATAATTTTTATCTGTATTATTCTTTTGATTTTCTTTCTTTTCTATGGCCCTTTTAGTTATGTATTTGTTTCAAAAAAACAGCTAAGGTTTTATGAAGTAAAAATAAATAATCAAGAGCTAAGTGTCAGTGAGAAAATAAAGAACACAACAATTATCCCAGTTATTTTAGAAATACCTAATGGAAATTCAAGATATTTTTCTATAAATCAAGAATATAAAGAAATTTTTGGAGATTCTTATTTGCTTAGTATAGAGTCTTATAGGTGTTTTCTTTTAAATGAAAATAAAGAAGCCTCTATATCTTGTAGTGATACTTCAAAAAACAAAAAAGAAACTAATGATACAAAATATACTAAAATGCAAATTTTAGAATATAAATATGAAGATTCATACACCTACTCACTTAGTGCACATCACTTGTCGCGTTCTTATTATGTGGGTGAAAATAGCATTAAAACAAAGCCATATGAAGAGTATTCAATAATATATGAAGGAGAATACATAGAAGATTTGACCGCATACATCAGTGAAGAAAATGTCTATGTAATACATGTTGATTTTACTTACAAAAATACTCATGGAACCATATCATTTGGAGTAGTTAATGATGGAAAAACACTTTTTGCTTTATAAATATTAAAAAGAAAATTATGAATTAGTAAATTCTTTTCAAGATAAATATTTTTAAGGTATAATAAATTGGAAATGAGTGATTTTTATGATTTTATGTATTGTTGGTCCGACTGGAGTCGGTAAAACGCGTATGAGCATTGAACTTGCCAAAAAGTATGATGCAATTATTATTAATTGTGATGCGATGCAAGTTTATAAAGATCTAAATATTGGGACTGCAAAAGTGACTGAAGAAGAAAAAGAAGGGGTAGAGCATTATCTTTTTGATTTTGTTGATCCAAAAATTAATTATACCGTTTTTGATTATCAAAAAGATGCAAGAAAATTATTAGAAAAATATAAGGATCGAAATATTATTTTTGTTGGCGGAACAGGTCTTTATCTAAAAGCAGCTTTATTTGACTATCGTTTTTCTTTAGAAGAAAAAAAGAATGAGTCTTATGATCATTTATCTAATGAGGAACTTTTGAAAAAATGTTTAGAAAAAGATAAAAATTGTTCTATTCATGTGAATAATCGAAAAAGGTTGATTCGATTTTTAGAAAGAGAAAATATTGAAAATGCTCCATTAAAACCTTTATATAATGCTCTTTATATTGGGCTTACTACAGAACGTAAAAAACTTTATGAGATTATTAATCGAAGAGTAGAAAAAATGGTTCAAAATGGTTTGGCAGAAGAAGTCAAAAGTTTTCATGATAAAAACCTTCATAGTAAAGCTTTAGAAACAGGAATTGGATATAAAGAATTATATAAGTATTTTGATGGATTGTGTACTTTAGAAGAGGCTATAGTGGAAATTCAAAAAAATTCTCGACATTATGCTAAAAGACAATATACTTTTTTTAATCATCAATTGCCGGTTCGATGGTTTCATGTAAATTATGAAAATTTTGATTTAACTGTAGAAGAAGTAGAAAATTATATTGAAGTTAAAAAAAATTAGGAAGTCTATGATTTCTAATTTTTTAGTTCTGGATAAATATTTTTTTTGAATTGATGTTCGGTTACTAAAATATTACCGGATGTGTCTGCTTCTTCTAATTGACTTGTAGTAATTAAGAAGTATTTGTGTTGTAAGTAATCTGTGTTATCACTACTTACTGGGTCATCCCAAGTTAAATCTAGATGAAACCATTGATTATCTATATAAACCGCGTTCCATACATGCCCTTCTGTAGTACTGTCTTTTTCGGGAGTCATCGCGACTTTAAAATTTGGAATATTCATTTTTTCTAAAAATAAGGCCATTGCATCTGTGTAACCGTTGCATGTGGCGTATCCTTCTAATAAAGGACCATAGGCTATATAGGAGTGATACGTACTTTCTCCTTGATTGTTTCTTTCTACATCATATTTTGTATTATTAATAATATAATCATGAATTGTTAATATTTTGGTATATGTATCCATATCGTTCGTGATAATATTTTTATAGATTTCTTCAACTTTTTTATTAATTGTTTTCATTTGCTCATCTGAATAAAAATAGGAAATAGACACCGTAATGTCGCCTGATTCACTGATAACAGTTTTTACATTTGAAAATCCATTATAAGGATGAACATAATTATTTAAATGAGTAAGCAAATCTTGATCATTACTAATTTCTTTTACATCTTCTAAACAACGCACATATTCACTTGGACAGTAGAAAGTAAATTCTTTCCAGCCATTATTCACTATTGTATAATAAATATTTTTTAAGTCTCCTTTGCTAAAAGGAAGAAAATTTTCAGTATTTTGAACAAATAAGAAATTTTCATTTTTAACATAATCATTTGATGAAGGAATAAAGATTTTGGGATCATTGATTGTATACTTTGTTAAAAAATTACTCCAATTATTTGCATTTAAAAAAACAAATAAAAGAATGAATAGACATATAATGGGAATAAATAGTTTTTTTATTAAAGATTTCATTGCTCATCACATTATCATTTTATCAAATCTATATATTTACTTCAATTAGAATTTGCTTTTTTTTCTAAATATGCTATAATTAGACATTATGTAAAAAACAAGAGGGGGAAAAAGTTTTTTATGAACGGGCAATTTGGTTATGAATTAGAATTTTTAGGAGCGGATTTACGTAGTTTAGAAAGAAAATATGGACTTCCGTTTTACAAAAAATATGATAAAGTTCCTTATACTTTATATCATTTAAAGGATGAAATCGTTGTAACTACAAGAACCAGTGAAACTTCTAGTAAAACTTTATTTGGAGGTGAATTAGTATCACCAATTTTAAGTGATTATCAAGAGTGTTTAAGAGAATTGCGTTTTCTTTTAAAAATTTTAAAGAAAGAAGGAGCTTATTTGAATAAAAATTTGAACTATACAGGATTTCATATTCATTTAGATCGCAATTTTTTGACAAAGTGGGAAGATATTCAAAAACTTTTAAAATTTTTATACGCCTTTCAACCAGAAATTTTTGATATAGCTAAAGGCGAACATGAAGAGATAAGAGATTCTATTATTTATGATGTAAAACCATTATCTGCATTTCAAGTTCAAGGATATTTACATAGTAGAAATTTAAAAAGGCTTAAAAAGAATGGAAGTTGTATAAGTTTTAACGATACGACTTTGGAGTTGCGGTATTTTAATAGTTCTTTAGATTTGGATACTTTGGATTCATATTTTCAATTTGCTTTTCACTTAAGAGATTATATTCAAAATCCACAAAGTGATTTAGAGTTGCTTGAATATTACTATCAAAAAGCTTTGGAAAATGAAGAATCTTTAGTTTTAAGCCAAAAGAGAAAGATAATGATGAGAAGAATTTTGGAATTATAAAAAGAAATGACAACGAAGCCATTTCTTTTCTTAATAATAAAATTTCGAATTTTCATTTGTAGTTTCTAAATAGTAAACACCCCATAAGATATTCCCATTCGCATCTTTTATTTCATCGCAACCAAATACGACATAAGGTTTGACTGGGAAAACAGTATCGTAAGCAACTGCATCGCCACCTTTTTCACAGGCCTCTTTTTCCGTAAATGTAAATGTGTATTTATGAATTTTTCCATCTTTAACTGAATAATATTCATTCGCTCCTAAGGTAGAAGAGTTATTTGTCGATTCAGTTGGCTTTTTTGTTTCAGAAGTATTTGTATTTCCTGATGGTGTTTGATTTTGATTTGTACTTTCATTTTTATTCCATTTTGCTTTTAATGTTAAA
This sequence comes from uncultured Bacilli bacterium, assembly GCA_944363605.1. Classification (GTDB taxonomy): domain Bacteria; phylum Bacillota_I; class Bacilli_A; order RF39; family UBA660; genus Ventrenecus. The sequence continues at coordinate 1,765 of CALVUM010000053.1, read as the reverse complement.
TCAGAAGTTACTGGTGTAGTAAAATCAAAGTCTGATCCATCCAAAGTCCAACCAGCAAAAGTATAATTTGCTTTTGTTGGATCAGCTGGTTTCGTTATTGTTTCGTTTCCTTTTACGATTTGACTTTCTATACTCGTGCCACCATCCGTGTCAAATGCAATAGTATATTTTTTTGTAGTATTCTTTTCGATAATTTCTTCTTCGTTAAATTCTTCTTGAAATGTAAAAATAATATTTACTTCTGTATCAAGCTTTAAATTATCAAGTATTTTCTTTTCAATTTCTTCCAACTTATAGTTCCAATTGGTTGTGATCGAAATCTTGTCTATATTGATTTGATTTTCATAAGCAATAGAGGCTAAGAGAGTAATTCCTTCTTCGAAAGCTTTTTCTTTAAAATTTGTATTTGCATTTGCATATACTTCTTTGGCTTCGTCATTTAGAAACTCCACATTTTCAATAGTTGTTTGATAATCGCCACATATTTCTGTTTTCTTTTCATTCGTGCACTCATAATAATTTGCTTTAAATGTAAATTTTACTAAGGGATTGATTTTGACATAGGCTGTAAAAAGTTCTTCTTTTTCCCGTTTGTTTTTCAGATTTCCATCTTCCTTAAAGAAGATAAAATAAATTCCTAATGCTATAAGTATAATTAGTATTAAAATTATTAGTATGATAACCTTTTTGTTTTTCAAAATATTTTTCATATACAACTCCTCACTTTTCATTAGTTATACCATTTTTGTACCATTTTTTCAATATTGGGATCTGCATCTTGGAATTTGTTTACAAGAGGTGTATTTCGTTATTTAAAAAGCTATTCATGTAAACGTACTATTGGCACGATTTATTATATGAATAAATGATGAAAATAATTTTTCCAAAATATCTTTTAGTTGATATAAAAAAGAAATGAACATTAAGCCATTTCTTTTACTTTATTCGCGAGTCTTGATTTTTGACGATCAGCAGTATTTCTTTTTACAAGACCTTTACTTAAAGCACGGTCCATATATCTTTGTACATCAGCAAGGAGTTTTTGAGCAGTTTCTTTATCTCCAGCTTCAATTGCTTTATCACAGTTACGAATACAATTTTTTACACGAGCTTTTAACTCATGATTGTTTTCTGTTCTTTTAGCGATTGTTTTGATTGCTTTTTTTGAACTCTTAATATTAGCCATAATTGTCTCCTTTCTTCGTTAAATCATGTATAATTCTAACAAATTTTTTTTTGTTTGACAATCATTTTTCTATTACTTTTGATAAATATGGTTACAATTTACAGTGATTTTAAATTATAAAATTTCCTATTTATAAGAATTTTGCTATATGAAGCTAAAATCAGAATAAAGTAAACTAACATAGAAGTAGAAATTTTAGTTATTATTCTATGTATTAATTTTTAGTTTTGAAAAAAATTTTTATCTTCAGTCTAAAAGTTATAAGATTTACATTTCTTTTAATATTTTTATCTGTTATTCGAAAAAATGTGATATGATAATGTCGTAATAAATACAATAAAAACGCTTTTGAGTTTAAAAAAGTATTTTTATTACATACTATAGAAGAAGTGAGGAAAAAAAGATGTTAACAAAATTAAAAGAAAACAAAAGAGCAATTGTAGTATTAATACTATTATTAATTACTGTATGTGTAGGAATCAGTTATGCTTATTGGCAAATCAGTTTAAAACAAACAGGAGAAAACAAACTTGTTAGTAGTTGTTTAAGTATTGAATTAGTAGAAGAATCTGATGCAAT